>CAJXMS010000060.1 GCA_913056475.1 uncultured Bacteroidota bacterium | reverse complement strand
TACCCGTATCGGGTTCGAATAATGGAACTGACTTGCCCCACCGGCGTTTCATAAGCTGCCGATTCAAAGGGATATACCATATCAAATACCGTAAAATAGCCCAAGTCGCCCTCCCGCTTAGCGCTGTAGGTATCATCGGAGTACTCCTTTGCCAGGGCGGAGAACGCGTCCCCATTTTGGAGCCGCTTTTGAACTTCCTTAGCCGTGCGAAAAGCCTTGAGGGTATCCTCGGGGGTCGGATTTTTGGGGAAACTAATCATGATATGAGAAGCCTTCACGTCATACTGACTGCGCTTGTAGGCCTCTCTCACCAGTTCTTCGGTTACGCCTTTATCGCTCAAGTAGGGCTCAGCCAGCTGGTTGCGGTAGTTTTGATACTCTCGTTGGAAGGCCTCCACAGTATCCAGCCCCAGTTGCCTGGCCTCATGAACCTTAAGTTTGAAATCCTTGTAAAGCCTTAAGTATTGCCGGGGGGATTTATCTCCGGTATTATCGCCTAGTTCGCGGTTTTTGTTGTACACGGCTACGTACTCTCGGGCCAACACCGTATCTTCATCAGCCACGGTAAAAAGTACCTTTTCTTTCCATTGATTCGGTGCTTGGGCAAAGAGGCCGGAGGCCATTAGCAAGAGGACTAAAAGCCGTCCACTGGTATTAATAGCTGAGCTAGGCTTCCTCATAGGAGTTTTCATTTTAAACGGGTTTAGTATCTGTTCATACTTTGGAGTATCTGTTCGTGAAAGTTCCCTCATGATTGTTGCAACTTATTCGGAGAGACTTGTGCCGCCCAAAAGACGGAATGACAAGCCTCAGTGATTCATTTCAGGCAAGCATAACGAAGTGATGGACTTTATGAATAGACACTATTTACGGCTGTAGTTAGGAGATTCACTGGTAACACTCACGTCGTGGGGATGGCTTTCGTTTAAGCCGGCAACAGTTACTTTAAAAAAGCGGCCCTGCGCTTTAAGGGTCGCTATATCGGGGGCTCCGCAATAGCCCATTCCGGCCCGTAGCCCCCCGATAAATTGATACATCACTTCGCTGGTTTCCCCTTTGTATGCTACGCGCCCTACGATACCCTCAGGCACTAGTTTGCGAATATCGTCTTCTACGTCTTGAAAATAACGATCCTTGGAACCCTGCTGCATGGCTTCTATAGAGCCCATACCGCGATAAGTTTTGTAGCGCCGCCCTTCATAAATAACCAGCTCCCCTGGCGATTCCTTGGTGCCCGCCAGAAGAGAGCCCAACATGACGCTATCGGCCCCTGCCGCCAGGGCTTTTGGAATATCCCCGGTGTGGCGGATTCCCCCATCAGCAATGAGCGGTACGCCGGTACCTTCTAGCCCCTTGGCGGCCTCCATAACGGCGGTAAGCTGCGGGGTCCCTACTCCGGCCACCACCCGGGTGGTACAAATAGAACCGGGTCCAATGCCAACCTTTACGGCATCGGCTCCGGCATCGGCCAGAAAACGGGCCCCTTCCGCGGTGCCTACATTGCCCACTACGCAGTCCAAATCGGGAAATTGAGCCTTCACCTGTTTTAGGGCCTTTACCACACCTTGGGTATGGCCATGAGCGGTGTCGATAACGATGGCGTCCACATAAGAATTCACCAAAGCAGAGACCCTATCCAGAATATCGGCGGTTACCCCTACGGCCGCGGCCACGCGCAGGCGGCCAAAGTCGTCCTTACAGGCATTGGGTTTTATGTGGAGCTTAGTAATATCCCGGTAGGTGATCAAGCCTATCAGGGTGCGGTCTTGCTTGACCACGGGGAGCTTTTCGATTTTATGCTTCTGCAATATAACCTCCGCTTCTTCCAGGCTGGTATTTTCGTGGGTGGTGATAAGCCCCTCGGTGGTCATTATGTCTTTCAGAGGCCGTTCGGTATCTTTTTCGAAGCGCAGGTCTCGGTTGGTAATGATCCCGATGAGCTTCTTCTGCTCATTAACGATAGGGATACCGCCAATGCGAAACTCCCGCATAATTTCCAGCGCGTCTTTCACCAGGGCATTTTCCGGTAGCGTTACCGGATCGAGAATCATCCCACTTTCTGCTCGCTTCACATTACGCACTTCCACGGCCTGCTGCTCAATGGTCATGTTTTTATGCAAAACACCGATCCCTCCGTCTTGGGCTATGGCAATGGCCATGGCGGATTCGGTGACGGTGTCCATGGCGGCCGAAGCAATAGGAGCCCGCAATTCGATATTACGCGTAAAGCGTGTGGTGATATCAACCTCCCGGGGGAGCACTTTAGAGAAAGCGGGCTGTAGGAGCACATCGTCGTAGGTCAGTGCCTCGCCCATAATCTTAGCAGAATTCTGGCTCATATGGATATGGGAAGCGTTTCAAATAATTGGCGGCAAAATTAGCAATATTATATCAGCCCAGGACGGCATATCCAGGCGCGAAGGCTGAAGTCTAAGCAAAGGGCTAAAGCCCTTTGTAAACGCGAAAAGCCCCGTCCAGAAATGAATCTGAAGGGGCTTCCTCGCGTGAAAAATATCCCTCCGCTTTACTGCTCTCCTGCCTCGGGAGTGGTTCCGTTTTCAGAGGGTGTTTCTAAGTCTGCATCCTCTTCTTCCTCACTGGCGGGCACCTTGGCCACCGAGGCAATGCGGTCGTTTTTCTTTAAGTTGATGAGACGTACCCCCTGGGTAGCCCGCCCCATGGTACGAAGATCACTCATCCCCAGGCGGATCATTACCCCGCTACGGTTAATTACCATCAAGTCGTCGTCATCAGTTACGGCTTTAATGGCCACCAATCCGCCCGTTTTATCGGTTATACTCATGGTCTTAACGCCCTTGCCGCCGCGGTTGGTGGTGCGGTAATCTTCCACCACCGTGCGTTTGCCATAGCCTTTCTCAGAAACCACCAGTATGCTGTATTCCTCGTGCTGGGGAGGAACGGTAACCATCCCTACTACCTCATCGGTTTCATCGGCCAGGGAAACGCCGCGCACGCCGCTGGCGTTACGGCCCATGCTACGAACCTTTTCTTCCGGGAAACGGATGGCTTTTCCACTTCGGAGGGCCATAAGGATATCATCGTCTCCATTGGTGAGCTTAGCCTCCAACAAGACATCCTCTTCACGAATGGTAATCGCATTAATGCCATTGGCACGAGGCCGGGAGTAAGCCTCTAAGGGCGTCTTTTTAATCACCCCTTTGCGGGTTACCATGGTGATGAAGTGACTGTTTATGTATTCCTCATCGCGCAAATCACCCGTATTGATAAAGGCCTTTAGGTTGTCGTCCTGTGGTATATTGATGAGGTTTTGAATGGCCCGGCCCTTGCTGGTTTTAGTACCTTCCGGGATTTCGTAAACGCGCAACCAATAACAACGCCCCCACTCGGTGAAGAAGAGCATGTAGTTATGATTGGTGGCCACGAAAAGGTGCTCGATGAAATCCGAATCCCGGGTAGATACCCCCCGGTGGCCCACCCCACCGCGGCCTTGCTTTTTATACTCGCTAAGCGCGGTACGCTTAATGTAACCGGCATGAGAAATGGTGATCACCACTTCGTCATCGGGGATCATGTCTTCAATACTCACATCTCCCCCGGCGTAGTCAATTTGGGTGCGCCGCTCATCGCCAAAGCGTTCCTTCACTTCATCCAGCTCCTCTTTGATGATCCGAAGGCGCAGGTCTTCCTCATTAAGGATGCGCTTGTAATAAGCGATTTTTTCCATCAGCTCATCGTACTCCTCCCGTATTTTATCCCGTTCTAAGCCGGTAAGCTTTTGCAGGCGCAGGTCTAGGATGGCACGGGCCTGCAGCTCTGTGAGCTCATAGCCCTCCATGAGTCCATTTCGGGCTATTTCGGGGGTAGAGCTCTCCCGAATAAGGCTTATAATGGCGTCTAAGTTGTCCAGGGCAATGAGCAGGCCCTCTAGTATATGGGCCCTTTCTTCGGCTTTGCGCAAGTCGTACCGGGTACGGCGCAGGATCACATCGATGCGGTGCTCCACAAAGTGGTGAATGAGCTCCTTCAGGTTGAGTTGCTGCGGACGCCCATTGACCAGCGCAATATTATTGACCGAGAAGCTGGATTGCAGCTGGGTAAATTTATAAAGCTTATTGAGCACCACGTTGGGCACTGCATCGCGCTTAAGGTAGTATACGATACGCATTCCTTTGCGATCGCTTTCATCCTTTATATCGGCGATGCCTTCCAGCTTTTTATCGTTGACCATGTCGGCGGTCTTCTTGATCATGTCCGCCTTATTGACCATGTAGGGGATCTCGGTAACCACGATGGCTTCCCGACCCTTCACCTCCATGATTTCTGCTTTGCCCCGCAGTACAATGCGGCCCCGTCCGGTTTCAAAGGCTTCTTTGACGCCGTCGTAGCCGTAAATGGTACCGCCGGTAGGAAAGTCTGGCGCTTTGATATGCTCCATCAGCTCGGCGATGGTGATGTCGCGATTATCTACAAAGGCTTTGATGGCCTCCACGCTTTCGCTGAGGTTGTGAGGCGGCATGTTCGTAGCCATTCCCACGGCGATCCCCGAAGCGCCGTTTACCAGCAGGTTGGGGATCCGGGTGGGCAGCACCGTAGGCTCGTGGATGGTATCGTCAAAATTGAGCTGCGTATCTACCGTTTCTTTCTCAATATCGGCCAGCAAATCTTCAGACACCCGGCGTAGACGGGCTTCGGTGTAACGCATGGCGGCCGGTGGATCGCCATCTACACTGCCAAAGTTACCCTGCCCATCTACCAGCATGTAGCGCATACTCCAGGGCTGGGCCATGCGCACCATGGTATCATATACGGAGGAGTCGCCGTGGGGGTGAAACTTACCGAGGACCTCTCCCACGATCCGGGCGGATTTTTTGTAGGGACGATTAGAAAGCACGCCCAATTCATACATGCCATAAAGTACGCGCCGGTGCACCGGTTTTAACCCATCCCGGACGTCAGGTAAGGCACGAGACACGATTACCGACATCGAGTAATCGATGTAGGAGCTTTTCATTTCCTCCTCTATGTTAATGGGGGTGATCCTTTGATCTGCAGCCATATTGTCAGTTTGCTTTTGAATTATTTTCCTTACCGCCTAAGCTTGGCAGGCCGGCAAAGGCACATTTGGCCGATGAGGCCCAAAACAAAACACCGCTGCCAGCAAGCCTAAGAAGGTGCTAGCAGGGCGTAATGCATGCGGCCTGAGGCCAAAAGTGTTTGTAGGGCCAAATATAGCCAGAGAATCCTTTAAAATGCTTCTACCAGCCACTTATTTACTCACAAGGGAGCGGCGCTCTTGTTGATAAATGTACCTGTGAGCAATTTGGCCGCAGGCTTGTTTTAATACCTTTGACTTAACAAGGACCGTAAATCATGGCACAATCTTAGGAGTGCCACGGAAGACAAAACATGAGGAGACAACATGGATGAGAATTTTTCACCACGGGTAAAAGACGTGATCAGTTACAGCAAAGAAGAAGCCCTACGTCTGGGGCATGACTACATAGGCACCGAGCACTTGATGCTGGGATTACTACGCGAAGGAGAAGGAAGCGCTGTACAGATCCTGGAAGATCTGGGAGTAGAGCTGGGCGGTTTTCGCCGTAAAATAGAGGCCATGAGCACCCCGGGAGTAAGTGCTCAGGTAAGTACTAAAAAGAATCTGCCCCTGACCCGCCAAGCAGAAAAAGCCCTGAAAACAACCTTTTTGGAAGCTAAGCTTTTTCAGAGCAATACGATAAGAACCAGCCATTTGCTCTTGTGTATTCTGCGCAATGATGATGACCCGGTGGCGCGGATCCTTAGTCAGTATGACATCGATTATGACAACGTAAAAAACGAGTACATGGCCCATTACAACAGCGGTTCTCGCAATGCGCCCCGCGGAGAAGCGCCTTACGGCGACGAAGCAGAGGAAAGTGGCAAAGAAGGCCGTAAGAGCTTTGGCAGCGGCGGCAAACAAGGGAAAGGAGAAGGAAAAACCAAAACGCCCGTGTTGGACAACTTTGGCCGTGACCTCACCAAGCTGGCGGAAGACGATAAGCTGGACCCGGTGGTGGGCCGCGCCAAGGAAATTGAACGGGTATCGCAGATTCTCTCGCGGAGGAAGAAGAACAACCCGCTGCTCATAGGCGATCCGGGCGTAGGTAAATCGGCCATCGCGGAAGGCCTGGCCCTGCGGATCATCAAACGCAAGGTATCGCGCGTGCTATTTGATAAACGCGTAGTAACCTTAGACCTGGCCTCTCTAGTGGCCGGAACCAAGTACCGCGGCCAGTTTGAAGAACGCATGAAAGCCCTAATGAATGAGCTGGAAAAGAATGAAGACATCATCCTCTTTATAGATGAGCTGCACACCATCGTAGGCGCCGGCGGCGCTACCGGCTCCCTGGATGCCAGCAATATGTTTAAACCCGCCCTGGCACGGGGGGAAATTCAATGCATAGGAGCCACTACCCTGGACGAATACCGCCAGCACATAGAAAAGGACGGGGCCCTGGAGCGGCGCTTTCAGAAGGTAATGGTAGATCCCACCACGCCGGAACAAACCCTGGAAATCCTCAACAACGTAAAAGACCGTTACGAGGAACACCATAATGTAAACTATACCCAGGAAGCGCTGCAAGCCTGTGTAAACCTTACCAGCCGGTATATCACCGAGCGGCACTTACCGGATAAGGCCATAGATGCTATGGACGAGGCCGGTTCCCGCGTGCATATTACCTCCATCAACGTTCCCCAAGAAATTGTGGAGCTGGAGCAAAAGCTGGAGGATATCCGCGACCAGAAAATCCAAGTCGTAAAAAAACAGCGCTACGAGGAAGCGGCCCGGCTGCGGGACGATGAAAAAAACCTGGAAACCCAGCTCAATGAAGCGCAAAATCGCTGGGAAGAAGAAGTGAAGAAAAACCGGGAAACCGTAAATGAAGATGATGTAGCCGAGGTGGTAGCAATGATCACAGGCGTCCCTACGCAACGGGTGGCGCAGCACGAAAGCAAGCGTCTTAGTGGTATGACCGGTGATATTCAAAAGAAAATCATAGGCCAAGACGAGGCGGTAAACAAAATCGTAAAGGCCATCCAGCGCAACCGGGCCGGCCTCAAAGATCCGCAGAAACCGATCGGCTCCTTTATATTTCTAGGCCCTACTGGCGTGGGCAAAACACAGCTGGCCCGGGAGCTGGCCCAAGCCCTTTTCGATAGTGAGGAAAACTTGGTACGGGTAGATATGAGTGAGTACATGGAAAAATTCGCCGTATCGCGCCTGGTAGGAGCGCCTCCGGGATACGTGGGCTATGAAGAAGGCGGACAGCTTACCGAAAAGGTACGGCGCAAACCTTACTCGGTGGTATTGCTGGACGAAATCGAAAAAGCCCACCCCGATGTGTTCAACCTGTTGCTGCAGGCCCTGGACGACGGCCATCTAACCGATAGCCTGGGCCGTAAGGTGGATTTTAAGAATACCATTATCATCATGACCTCCAATATAGGTACCAGTCAGCTCAAAGACTTTGGTACGGGGGTAGGTTTTGGTACTGCGGCGCGCCGCCAGGGCAAAAATGAACTGGCCAAAGGCGTCATCGAAAAAGCGCTGAAAAGAGCCTTTGCCCCCGAATTCTTGAACCGTATAGATGACGTGGTGCTCTTCAACCCCTTGAGCAAAGAGCACATTGTAGAAATCATCGACATAGAGCTGGAAAAGCTTTACGAGCGAGTAGAAGAGCTGGGGTACAAGATCAGCATGACAGATGAAGCCAAGCGGCACATTGCCAGCAAAGGCTACGATGAAAAATACGGTGCACGCCCCCTATCCCGGGCCATTCAGAAATACGTAGAAGACCCTCTGGCCGAGCAAATCATTAATTCCGAAGTGAATGAAGGGGCGCAAATCAAAATTGAGCTGAAAGGTGAAGAAGAGGCCGAAGAGGCAGAAGTAGTAGTTAACATCGTAGACAGGGGTACCCCGCCTACCGATGATAGCAAGGACAATGACTCTAAGGCTTCTACAGAGGCGCAGCAGGACGATAAGGACTAAGCGCTCCCTGCCCTTTATCATTTAGCGCCGGAATAATAGTTAGATATGTTCCCTATCCGGGATTTGCTCCGGGTAGGGAACATTCGATTTACTAATTGAGCCCCCGCCGTAAAGGCTTACTCATCCTGGTTTATAAACCACAGGTTTTTGACCGGTAAATCGTTCCGCCTTTAAAACGGATAGGTGGGGAGAATCTGGACTGGAAATTAACCCTGGAAGCCGGAGCCCCCAAGCAAGGCTTGTAAGCTACGGCTTCGCCCGCCTAAGGGAAAGATGCCCTGAGAAATAAGCGCCCTTCTCTAGCGGGAGGCTTTAAAGCCCAGCATGACTTGGCCATCTAACTAACCTTTATTCTTGGGAACGGGTTTTTTCAACTTGCTCTTTGGGTAATTCCACGGTCAGAGCCATGCCAAGCTGTTCCAACTGCAGGGTGACCTTTTGACGGCTTTGCCGTACCACTTTTCCTTCCTGTGCCTGGAAACTGCCTGATTTGACACGTAGGGCCTCCCCCGGTTCGAAAGTAACGGTCTGTACCGTCTGCTCAAGTCCGCTGTACTCTTTCAAAAAGGTCTGAATGGCCTGAATCTCTTCGTCCCGAATGACGGCGGGCTTTCCCAACCAATAAACCATGGCGACGGCGCCGGGCGTTTGGAGGACCTCCAGCCGGTCTTTAAGGTCAAAGCGGATAAAGACGTAGCTTTTGAAGAGCGGTTCCCGGACCTTCTTCTTCCGATCGCTCCACTGCCGGTACACCACCTGGGTGGGGGCGTATACTTCGTAACCCTTGCGCTCTAGGCGTTCGGCCAGCTTTTTTTCGGTGCGGCTTTTCGAATAAAGGGCGTACCAATTCATGAGGGATAAGGTTTATAAGCGTCTTGCTTTGAGCGTAGATATACAACTACTTCCAACCAAGGACTTGATAACAGTTAACTAAGTGTTAAGCCTGTAGAGCCTCTCCAGGCTCCGCAGTTCTTTCCTCCCTCCTGGAATTTTTTCTTCACCGCCGAGCGGGCCGTGATAAGGGGAACAAAACTACATCATTTCAAAGAGGCCGGCACCGCCCTGGCCCTCGCCCACGCACATGGTAACCAGGCCGTATTTCTGCTGGCGCTTTTGTAACTCATGAAAAATCTGCACGGAAAGTTTGGCCCCGGTGCAGCCTAGCGGGTGGCCCATGGCGATGGCGCCGCCATTGACATTTACTTTTTCGGGGTCGAGCGCCAGCTCGCGGATCACGGCGAGCGACTGGGAAGCAAAGGCTTCGTTGAGCTCGATGAGGTCTAGGTCGTCCTTTTTGAGGCCCGTGGCTTTCAAGACCTTTGGCACGGCTTCCACCGGGCCAATGCCCATAATGCGTGGTTCCACGCCGGCGGTTTGATAATTGAGCAGCCGGGCAATAGGCTCCAGCTGAAGCTCCTTCATGAGGCGTTCGCTCATAACGATGGTAAAGGCGGCTCCGTCGCTGGTCTGGGAGGCATTACCGGCGGTAACACTTCCCTGCGCCGCAAAAACGGGTTTAAGCTTACTCATGCGCTCTACGGTGGTTCCGGCACGGGGGCCTTCGTCGGTGTCAAAGGTGTACTGCCGGGTCTGACGCTTTTCGTTATCGTCCAGGTATACCTCTTCGATGTCCAGGGGTACGATCTCGTCCTTAAAGCGCCCATCCTGGATGGCCTTGAGGGCTTTCATGTGGGAGTGATAGCCAAATTCGTCCTGGTCTTCCCGGCTTACTTCGTATTCGCGGGCCACGGCCTCGGCGGTAAGGCCCATATTGTTGTAGTAATCGGCGTGCTGCTGGGCCAGTTCGTAATTAGGCACCACCTTATAGCCGCCCATGGGCACGTAGCTCATGCTTTCCACTCCGCCGGCTACGATACAATCGGCCATACCGGCTTCTACCTTGGCGGAGGCCAGAGCAATGGCTTCCAGGCCGCTGGCGCACCACCGGTTTACGGTCATACCGGAAACTTTCACCGTGTCGAGGCCCATTAGGGATATGAGGCGGCCTACGTTCATTCCTTGTTCGGCTTCGGGCATAGCATTGCCCACGATCACGTCGTCTATGCGGTCTTTTTCCAGGCCGGGGATATCGGCTACGAGGTTTTGAATAACCCGGGCCGCCATGGTATCGGGGCGGAGAAAACGGAGGCTGCCTTTGGGCGCCTTACCTACGGCAGGTCTTTTGGCTTTT
>CAJXMS010000059.1 GCA_913056475.1 uncultured Bacteroidota bacterium | reverse complement strand
CCGTGAGGTGGTGCCCGCTGCTCAGGAAATGCCGCATGTCATCGTAGGTATGAAAACCGATGAAGTCGCTCCCCAATACGCCTTTCAACAGATCTTGCCGCCAGGGCAGCATCCGCAAGACTTCAAAAGAGGGGAAGGGGATATGCTGAAAAAAGCCGATGGAGGCTTCCGGCAGGGCCTCCCGTAGCAAAGCGGGCACAAGCATAAGCTGGTAGTCATGCACCCAGATCACATCGTCTGCCTCGGCAAAAGAAAGAATGGTCCGGGCGAATTTTTCGTTTACCGAACGGTAGGCCTCCCACCGGGCCTCGTTGTATTGGATATACTGCACAAAGTAGTGAAAAGCAGGCCAGAGGGTTTGGTTACTAAAGCCCAGGTAGTAGTCTTCAAGTTCCTGGGCGCTCAGGAATACCGGCCGCATATTTTGCTGGCTGAGCTCTTCGCTGATAGCCTCTTTTTGCTTATCCGCTACCTCCAGGCCGGGCCAGCCTATCCATAGATTTTCGCCCTCTTTGTAGATGGAGCCCAGTCCGGTAGCCAGGCCGCCTTCGCTGGCTTTGAATTGTAACTTTTCCCCCTGCTTTTCTAAGCGTACGGGTAGCCGGTTGGAAACAATAATGGTTTTTGCCATGGTACGTCCTATCGCCAGTTCAATGATACAACTTTGTCAACAAAATGAAGTCCCCGGAAGCCAGGTTTTTCTCAAAGCTGGGTCTTTTTTGGGAGCAGTTCCGATCTTTGACGCTTAAGATTTCGTTAATTTACGGACTGTTATGGCCAAGCAAAAGAGCTTAGGGATCCTTATTCTGCTCGGTGGATTTCTCTTAGGAGGTTCGCGGGCGGTTCTGGCGCAGGACTTTAGACTGGAGTGGGTATACCACGATAAGGTGCGGGAGCTTCTCTCTTCTCAGAGGGTGGCCAGGCTGGAAGATTTTGAGCAGGTTGCCCTGCAATGTTTTACCGCGGACTCGGCCCATCTTTTCTGGTCGCATCTGCGCCAATATGAAATTGATGTGCCGGTGGATCGGGCCTGGCAAACCTACCTGGGGATAGCCCCGGAGAAAGCCTGGAAAGGGGGGCTGGTAGATTTTGGCCTCTGCTATGCGCCCGATGAGCAAAAGGTGTACTGGCCTTTTGAGCCTTTTTCGGGCTTACGGGAAGGACAGCTCCACTTTATGGAACTCAACATACTAGGGCTGGCCGAAATTGCGGTAGGCCACCAGGTGGTGGAAGTAAGCGCCAAGGCGCGGCGGATAGGCTTTTGCTACCTGCAGGAAGGAGAATCCGCGGGCTCGCAGTGGATTCAGCTGCGGGCCTTAGGGCCTCAGAAGACGGCGGTAGTTCACTATACCCGCTATCATTCCGATTCTTACTTCCGCGATACCAAGCTGTACCCTCTGTTTCACAGCCTGGTGATCGACCGTTTTCACAAAAATGTGCGCAAGGAAGCCGAAAAAAGGTACAGAGCGGAAGCGATGGGCCCCGTGGCGCAGGAATAAAGGAGAGGGGGATTTGTGCCCGCTCTCTGTGGGCGAAGCCTGGCTCGCGAGGGAGAAACCTGGGGCTGGAGATAGGGCAGCCGGCGGCGAAGATCCACATTTGGCCGGCAGGCCGCCCAAAAGCTACGGCGGAGCCGGCGGGGGCTTTGCTATCTTTGAGCGCATGAAGGAAAAGGAACCAGGTTATTCTAAAAAACGCTCCCGGGAGTCGCGGGCGGCCATAGAACGGATATACATTACCATGCGCCAACTCCTGATCCGGGGCAGCTATAAGCCGGACGGGGTGAGCGGGGAAGCACTGAA
Organism: uncultured Bacteroidota bacterium; assembly: GCA_913056475.1. Taxonomy (GTDB): domain Bacteria; phylum Bacteroidota; class Bacteroidia; order Flavobacteriales; family Schleiferiaceae; genus CAJXMS01. Next base: position 8,458 of record CAJXMS010000059.1, on the reverse strand, counting down.
AGAGGCCATGCACAGCCTCCAGCCGGAGATCTACGGAAGCTTAAACGATCCGGAGAAAGTGGAGCTTAATGGCCTGCTCTACGTGGCGGAACGCCTGCCTCGTGGCATTGAAGAGTGCCTGATCATAAAACTAACGGCGCTGGAAGGCTACCGGGAGGCCGGCCATCCCCCCATTGTACCCCTGAAGAGACGCCGCAATGGCTACCGCATAGACGAAGACCGCATGTACGTAGAAATGAGCCGGGGCCGTTCCGATATATACGATATCCTGACCCACCTCACCTTTCTGTATATTGAAGCACAGAAGATAAAACGCCACGCAGTAGATGCCAAGGGCCGCGAAACAGAAAACTGGAAAAAACTACGGGCGGTAGCCCAGGCGGAGCAAGAAGGGAAGGAAGTAGACCAGCGGAAGGCCCTGGTGTACCTGAGCAATGTCCTGGGCCGGACCCTGGCCGAAACACAAGAGGCGGTGGGGCAATTTGCCAAAAGCCCGGGGGCCAATAGCCTCTACCACCTCGTTTACTGGCTGGGCCAGCGGGCGGTGGAACAAGAAACGGAAGGGCGGCGGAAAGAGCTGTTTTTTTCGGCTAAGCTGCGGGAAGTGATAGGCCACCACGTGTACGGGGAGGCCTGGGCGCAGCGCATAAAACGATTTCTCGCCGAGCGCAGCTGGCTGGAGCGGCCCCTGCACATCGTAAGTGCCAATCTGCACAGCTTTGTCAACGGCCTCTACGGAGCGGCCGCTTTGGAAGGAGAAACCTTTACCGACCTGACGGAGCTGGGCCTGGCTACCCGGGAGCATCCTGCCTATAATGATACCATCCGTCAGTATGCCCTCGATCATGGTCTTTACGAACTGAGCGACCAAAGTGGCACCAATGTAAACGTGCAGCTGATAGACCTGGCAGAGCTTCAAGATGCGGAACGCCCCGCTTCCCTGCGAAACCTGGAAATGGGCAATAGCCTCCTGCTGGTGATGGACTACGCCTTTGGCGAACAGGCCTTTGAATGCATGGATGAGCTGCTAAAGCCCTGGTCACCAGATAGTAAAAACCAACGGCTGGAGGTGCAAAGCATTTCTGTAATGGGCAAGGCGGGCACCTTGGTAGGGGAGAAGGGAGAGATCATGCTGCCCACTGCCCACGTCTTTGAGGGAACCGCTGATAATTATCCCCTGGCCAATGATCTACGGGCCGAAGACCTTCAAGCGGCGGAGCTGCCCATCCATGAAGGAACCCTGGTAACGGTGATGGGAACCTCCCTGCAAAACCGGGATGTGCTCAATCACTTTAGGACCAGTACCTGGAACGCGGTGGGAATAGAGATGGAGGGCGCCCATTACCAAAAAGCCATCCAAAGCGCGGCCCGGATCCGCCACAGCATTCCGGAGAAGGTTAAGGTGCGCTATGCCTACTATGCCTCTGACAACCCCCTGGTGAGTGGTAGCACGCTCTCCTCGGGTAGTTTGGGCCGCGAAGGTGTGCTGCCTACTTATGCCATTACGGAGGCTATTTTGCGAAAGATAGGGGCGGATTCAGCGTAAACCGGGAAAAGCCTCATTGCCAAAAAATTCATTACCTTAACCCGAGTAAAAAAGGATGGCGTTATGGTTAAGAATTACCGGGGCAAAAGACCCGAACCCAAAGTGCAGCCGCTGGAGCACCGCCGCGTAGCCCAGTGTATGAGCAAAAAGCTCATAACCTTTAAACCGGAGGACGACCTGGAAGAGGTGACTAAATGGCTTATCGCCAAACGTATTTCCGGCGCGCCGGTAATAGATGACCGGGAAAAGCTGGTGGGGATGATCTCGGAGGGCGACTGCCTAAAAGAGGTGGTTTCTGGTAAGTACAATAATGACCCCGGCGCCTATGGAACCGTGGGCGACCGAATGACCACCGAGGTGCACACCCTGAGCCCAGACACCACCGTGCTGGAGGCAGCTCAGGCTTTTCTTAAAAGGCGTTTTCGGCGCTTTCCGGTGGTAGATAATGGCCTATTACTGGGGCAAGTAAGCCAAAGCGATATTCTTCGGGCCGCCTACGATTTACCCAGTACCAATTGGCATTAAGGCGTTGCCCGCCCTTAGACCGCTTGCGGCATTTACCAATAGAATATAGCTCGTAGCGACTGGTCCTTGACCACCAGCGCCCTAGTAGCCTAAGAAGTGGCGGTAGAAGTGCTTGGTTTTCATCATTTCCTTATTTCTTGGGAACAGGTCTTACAATGGCAGAAAAGCATAGCTTAGGTCGGTAAATGCACCGGCTAATCTGCTAAAAAATTCGAGCCCCTGAGGTAGGCAGCGGCGCGGCCCCGCAATAGTTCTAAAGCGCCTCAGAGCTTACTGTTGGGTAAACTGGCCCAACTTCCCGTTCTTTGTCTGAATATTCATTTCAAGCCATCTCCTTTGCGTAGCTTAAAACAAATCACGTGTTTAGTGATCCTGGGGCTTGTGATCGTTACGGGCTGTCGACCCGAGGTAAAACGCCCTGACTGGGACGTGCAAGCCCTGGCCCCCGTATTCAACACCCGTATTGGGATCAACGATTTACTAGCAGATAGCACCGTGGCGGTAGGTGCAGGCGGACAGGTAAGATTGGTAACCCGCCAAAAATTGGCCAATCTGATGCCCGGCGAGGTAGCCGCGCCGCTCAATGATACCTTTTACAACGTGGCCAATATCCAATCTTTAGAGTTAAGGGACCAGACCATCTCCCGCCGCCTAACTCTGGGGCAGCTCGCCGCCGGGGCGGGACTTACCGGTCAATTGATCATCGCCAGCCACGGCTCCAGCCAGGTTATTCCCCCGCTCAACGGTATCGGGCCCAACAGCTTCCCGGTAGACGCTACCCAGTTTTTTACCAGCATTACCCTCCGCGATGGTTGGCTGGTACTGCGCCTGGAAAATGGCCTGCCCGTGCCGCTGACCAACCTGCAGTACCAGATCGTTAATAATGGACCCGGCACCGCCACCCTTATCCAAAACAGCATAGATACCCTGGCCGTCAGGGAAGTGCATTACGATTCCCTGCGGCTTAACAACAATATCACCATCTCCGGACAGCTCCAGGCGGAGCTGCTCAATGTGGACTCCCCTGGCAGTGATGGGCAGTCGGTGCCCATCGATACCAGTGACGCGATCCTCACTCAGGTAGAGGTTAACCAATTAGACCCCGTGGCCGCCACAGCCGTCTTTCCCAGTCAAAACCTCATTGAAGACACCGCTACTTCCGCCGTGGTGGCCCCTTCCGCCCGCCTTACCAAAGTGCACGTGAGCGGCGGTCAGCTCTTTCTCAATGCCATAAGCACGGTTGAAGATAAGCTCGAAATGGATTACGTAGTGCCTCGCGGGCAACGCAATGGGCAAACGCTGAAATTTACCGAAACCTTACCGCCGGCGCCTCCGGGCGGAACCAGCAGTAAAACCACCACCGTGCCCATTCAGGGCTACACCATTGATATGACCGGTCTGCCGGGAGCCAGCAACGTGTTCAACACCTTCTACGCCGTATTCCGGGGGCGGGTAGACAGCACCGGCCAGCTGGTAAGTCTTTCCCTGGAAGACAGCGTCCGCATCCGCACCGGCACCAGCAATCTCCGCGCCGATCGTGGCTATGGCTTTATGGGCTACGATACCATTCCCTTTGCCGAAAAATCCTGGGTGGAGCCCATCCGTGAGCTTACCGGCGGTCAAATCCGCCTCGACCGGGTAAAGGTGGGGCTTGAACTGAACAATTACGTCGGTGCTCCCCTGGATATCCGGGTTGACGAGATTTTTGCCGAAAAGGATGGCAACCAGCGCACCCTTCAGTGGTCCCAGCTGGGGCAGGCATTTACCCTGCCGCGCGCGCAAGAACAGCAACCCGGACTGCGGCCCCAGCCGGGGAGGCTCAACCTTACGCTGGATAGCAGCAATAGCAATGCCGAGCGCCTCATCGAGATCCGCCCCGATAGTTTGTATACCGATCTTACCGCCTACCTCAATCGCAACGTGGCCTCCAGCGATCTCTCCCAGTTTCTCTATACCGAATTTGGCGTAGAAACCTTCCTTACCCTGGAAGTTCCCCTCCAGGCCAGCTTAGAAGACCTGGGCCTCCTGGATACCAATGCCTTTGATTACAACGAACTGGACCCCGATGGGCGTTTGCAAAGCGGAGCCCTTAAGCTGCTAGCAGACAACTACTTTCCCCTGGCCTTTGCCCCCCAGTTGCTCCTTATCGGACCCAACGGCGCTCCGCTGGATACCCTGGCCAGCGCTGAGGCTATTGCGCCCGCCCAGACCGATAGCACCGGCCGCGCGCTAAACCCTCAGGAAAGCGCGGTTTCCTTTCCCATCACGGCCGCTCAGGTGCCCCGGCTAAAGGATACCCAACAGCTCGTTCTTTTGCTCCGCATCAGCTCCGCTCAGCCCCCGGGCAAAATCACCCTCTACTCCGACAATTACCTCGATGTACAGCTTGTGGGTGATCTTAACATCAGTACCGCGCCATGAGTTACTACCGTCCCATTTTCCTTTCCGCCCTCCTGCTGCTGAGCTTGTTTCCATCTCTTCAGGCCCAGGAGGCAGGCAGCGGTATTTTCACGCTTACGCCGGAAACCCATTTTTACCTGAATGGCGCTTTTCAGGCCGCTACCACCGGTTACGATCCACTTAAGCTCTGGCAGCGCTGGCAGAAAGAGCGCTGGACGGCAGCGGATAAGGCCTATCTCATGGACCGGGCCGGCGCCCCCGTGCGCATGGGGCTCACCAGCCAGGTGGCCATTGGATTGCGGGTACCTCATGAGGAATCCCGGGCGCTTTTCCCCCGCTTTGACCTCTCGCTGAGTCATCGTAACCTGATCGGCGCCCAGCTCGAAAAGCCGCTTCTTGGCCTGGCGCTTTACGGCAATGCCCCTTACGCCGGGCAGGAGCTCCGCTTTCACCATACGGCCTACACGGCCCTACAAATGACCACCCTCCGCTTTCGTAAAAGTTATTTGCTCGGTTCCTGGCAGTGGCAGTGGGGCCTGGGGCTGCACGGCATTCATAGCCAGCAGCATTTTGCCCTCGGACCGGCCCGGTTTCAAACCGCAGCAGCAGGAACCTCTTTGGATTTCCAGGGCAGTTTTGACCAGCAAAGCAGCCCGCAAACCTTTCTTCCTGGCATGGGCCTGAGTCTCAACGGGGGCTTGGCTTTTCGGGATTTTGCCCTTCGCTTTCAGGACCTGGGCTTTGGCCACTACCCGCAGAGCACCCGCTACCACGGCCCTGATTTTCGCTACCGCTTTACCGGCCAGTTTATCCCCAATCCCTTCGATCCGCTGGTGTACGACGCCGAGGAAGTCCTTCAGGACTCCGTAGAAACCCTGCGGAGCACGGGCTACCAGCGCTTTATGCCCTTTCGGGCCACCCTTAGCCACCACTTCAGCCCAGGTGGGGCCTCCTGGCGCTTGCGTACCTGGCTGCGCTATCGGCATTTGCCCGGTTTTGGTTTTCAGGCCGGCGGCCAAATGTACTTCCGGCCCAGCGAGCGGCATCACTTTTATGTAAAGGCGGTTTACGGCGGCTGGGAACAGTTCCGCCTGGGGGGCGGCTACCGCTGGCAGGCCGATCATTTTCGCATGCGGGCTGAGGTGGGCAGTTTGAGCTATCCTTTGCCCGGCCGGCTAGGCCAGTCCTGGCAAGCCCGTCTGCGGCTCTGCATTCCCCTGGGGCGTTTCGGGGAGGCCATGAACTTGCGAGAAATGGAGATATAGAGCGGGGCGAACGCTCGCTGCGCTCCCTTTTTGTTGCCCGGAGCTACACGGAGAAGGCGTCTCGCTGCGAGCGAGACAGGCGGAGGACACGGAGAAGGCTTCTCGCGTTTACTTTTTTGAGACATCTTGCTGGGTTCGCATAACGGCGCGCACAGGGCACGGCCGGTTGGATTTCCATCCAGTGGCTTGAGCCGAATCGCCCTGTTTGACTGGGATGAGCGGAGTCGAATCCCTCATGATCAGGGGTTTACACTCGAATTAAGGGCTTTCCATGATCGGGCCGGAATGGGGTCCCCCTTGGGGGGATTTAGGGGGCTCTGCGACAGGGGTACGCGATGCAACCCCGGGCCAGCAAATGGTCGCTGACGCTCCGCTTGGTTTTACCATCTCGCTGAGAGCGAGACAGACGGAGGGCGCGAAGGTTTGCACGAAGGGCGCGAAGGTTTCTTGTGGGGCAGGCATAAGGAGATAGTTCAATTCACCAAAAGGGAAAGGAAAATTGCTTCGGTATGATTGTGCTGCATAGGTAACCCCCGTTTAATCCGCCCTCCACGGTGCGGGCATTCCGCAGAAGCTGAAAGAAGACGTGCGCATGAATCTGGGATTTCCGGCCTTTTCCCACAGAAGGCTGAATCAAAGTAGAAGCTTAGTGTAAGCGGGAAGCGACGAAGGAGCTCGCCCGCTGAACTTAGCTTCTACGAAGATGAAGACTGGCGTGGAAAACAGCCGGCGGGCTTTTTTGCAGTACTTTTTTTGGCTGCAGAAAAAAAGTACGGAGAAATATAGAGAAGTATAAAATCACTAGAGATTGGAAACTGCCTATTAGCTTGGCTTTTGTATCTCAAGATAACCTCAGACCACTGAACTTAGCTTGTAAGAAGATGAAGAGTTTACGCGGAAACAGCCGGCGGGCTGTTGACATGACTACCAAATTTAATAGGAGTTCGCGAGCTCCCTGCGGTCGGTTCCAAGATGGTTGAGCCGAATCACCCCGTTTGACTGGGATGAGCGGAGTCGAATCCCTCATGATCAGGGGTTTACACTCGAATTAAGGGCCTTCCATGATCGGGCCGGAATGTAGTCCCCCTTGGGGGGATTTAGGGGGCTCTGCGATGCAATCGCGCGCCAACGGAAGTATGCAACCTCGGGCCAAGCAATAATCGCTGCTGGTCCATTTTAATAGGGCAAGAGCGCACACGAAGGTACCGCAGTGAACCTTAAGGTTTCCGCATTCGTAGAATGGATAGATGAAACAAAGCGCCTTTTCCCCGCCATTATCCACCGCCTATCAGCGGCTTTTTCTGGACCATACCCACTATCTGGAAAGATATAAGCAAGTACCACCATTTATCCTGGGCGAAGATGCTTTTGAGCGCTTGTGGGCGGAACATCCGGTGGATTACCACGAGATCGTGATCCACGGCAAACGGGTAAAAACGCCCCGCTGGCAACAAGCCTATGGTCAGAATTACGCCTATACCGGCTCCCAAAACAAGGCTTTACCCCTCCACAGGATCAATCCCGAATACCTGGAATGGTGTCGGGAACATATCGATCAGCGCCTGAACGGCTTACTGATCAACTGGTACGAAGGCCGGGCCCGGCATTACATCGGCAAACACCGGGATGCGGCCAAGGGCCTGGTCAAGGGCAGTCCCATCGTGACCATCTCCCACGGCGAGGAACGCCTTTTTCGGCTGCGGCCGCATGGCGGGAAAGGTTTCCGGGACTTTACGGTAGGCAACGGGGATGTGCTGGTAATGCCCTGGGAGACCAATCAAGCCTTTACCCACGAAGTGCCGCATTTTCAGAGATATAAGGAGCGGAGAATTTCCGTGACCCTGCGGGCATTTGGCCCAGCATAAGCAAGACCAGCCGTAGCCAGCTGGGCTACCGTCCCTAAAAAATCCCTTTAAACCCGTTTAAAAACCATACGTGCAATACCACCGGAAGCTGGAAGAAGAACTAAACGAAGAAGCCATCCACTGGGTATACAACCGGGTTTTTAGGAAAGATCACCAGGCCCCGGGGTTTGCCCTCATTACTTTTGGCAAAGCCATTGGCACTGGAGCCTTGCGGAAAAACATGGTGGCCTTGAAACGCGGTCTCGCTGGACGCAGCATGAGGGCATTTGGCAAAGAGCTGGCTTACTACTGGTTGGCCCGCTTCGACCAGCAAAACACCACCCGGTTTCACCGGGATAATGCCCCCCGGGATGCTTATCTGGTCCTGGGCTATGAGCCTACCGCCGTAGAAAGCAAGCTTCTGTTTGCCGATCATCACCAGTTCGTTACCGAAAACAACCTTACCAGCGATGAATATTACCGGCGGTACAACCCTCTTTTTCAGGAAGGGGAGGAGCACCTGGCCCCCTACACCACGGAACTGGACCCGCTGGACAAGCAGGCTTATCATATCGTGGTGATAAACAACAGCGAGCTGGACAGCCAGCAGACCTGGGGCGTTCTCCACAAGGCCGTGATGAAACGGCCGGAAAAAGACCAGGCCCGCATCGTAAATTCGATGATGCTGTATCTAAAACCTCCAGAGGCCCCTCAGCAAATATCGCCAGCAGCAGAACTTAATTTCCTGCACACCGATAAGGTAAACCGCTAGAAAGGAGCGATCCGGGTTTTGGCGCCAAATCCGCACCGGTCACCTATGCCTCTCAGGAAAGACGGGATGGCTTGCCCGCTGCCCTGGCCCGCGGGTGCGAAAAAAA
>CAJXMS010000058.1 GCA_913056475.1 uncultured Bacteroidota bacterium | reverse complement strand
GGAAAAAATAGTGGAATCCGTAATTCTGCCCGATGGCACCGGTAAAAAAGCCCACCAAAACCGCCCAGAACAGCAGCAGCAAATGACTGCGTCGCAGGTGCAGCATCAGAAGCTTGAGCGGGAAGAATCCCCGCAAAAAAAACCAGCGGTCAGCGATGATGTCCAGCCACTTCTTCATGAAACACGCAGTAGGTCCAATGAGCTAAGGGGTGGATAAAAGTGCCTCTGCTGCCTGCACCAATTACCTTTCCTTTTGAACCGGATAAATTTGGGATGGAAAGAAGAAAAACGAGGCGGTCTATCAAAAAGTACCTGGGCCAGCCAAGATACACGGGAATAATCTGGCAGCTGAGCAGGGCACATTTGGCCGCAGGCCGGAGCCTCCGTAGCCTTAAGCCGCGGTAGCGCTGCCGGCTTTTCCCTCGAGGAGCAATCCTGACTTTCTTGATCCATTATGGGCGGGGAATTATTTCTACCATCACCGCATTGCTGCCCGTGGTGCTAGGCATCCACTCGGGGGCCGGGCGGTGCATTACCTTGTAGAATTGGGCGGGTACGCCCTTGCGGCGCAGTAAGCGTTGAAGGGTGGTTTTTCGGCGGGCGGTGAGGCTGGGAGCGCCCAGGTTGTCATATACCACAAACTCATAGAGATAGCCCTCGGCTGTTTTCATCATTTCCGCCACGAGGGTAAGCATAAAGTCGCCAGCCGGGGTCAAATTGGGCGAATCCCGGATAAATTCAAGGTCCAGTACGGGGGCCCGGGCCGGTTTCGGCTTGAATAACTCAGTATCAGGATTTTCCCGCTTAGTATTGCGCAGGACCTTGATCTCCACCCGCCGGTTGAGCGCTTCGGTGCGCTCATCCACCTCTTGGTAAAGGGGACGTGTATTGCTGTAGCCCCGGTATTCCATCCGCTCGGGAGCTATGCCGTGGTCGCGCAGAAAGTGATACACCATCCGGGCCCGGGCCTCGCTCAGCTGCTGATCGTCCGAGCAGCATACGTGGCCTTGCAGCTCTATGGCCAGGTCTGGGTACCGCTTCATCACCCGGACCAGCTCATAGAGCACCGGCATGCTTTGCCAGGTAGGTACCGCCTGGTTGCCTACAAACTGGAGCTTGGGGATGCGCAGCTTATCGCCTTTGCGAAAAGCATAATCCATCAGTTTTTTCTCCGGACTGGGCAGGCGCTGTTTGTCCACGTACAGCAAGAGCTCCACCCGGCGGTTTTTGGCGCGGAGGGTATCCGTCAGGTAGCGGGGCCGTTCTTCTCCGTAGTAGCCCGTTTGCACCTTGCGCGGATCCAGGCCGGTACTAATAAGATACCTCAGTAACTTCATCACGCGCCGCTTGGAAAGGTCCAGGTTATAATCATCACCGGCCAGGCTATCGGTATGGCCCTCCAGCTGCACCATGCGTACTACCGTCCAGGGCCATTGGGCCAGAAGGCTATCCAGCCGGGCCCGGGCGGCCCTGTTAACCCCCGCCTCATCCAGGGGGAAATAGGTCTCATGGTACACCAGGCTATCGGTGGCCAGCCGCTTTTTCAAGGGGGTTTGCCCCCTAAGTAGGCTCATGGACACCAGAAGGAAGAAGGCGATGAGAAGCCCCGGGGAGCGGTAGGCCTGGCGGCCAAATGTGATTTTTTCGCAGCGCTGCATGTAAGAGGTTAAATATCTATAAAATACCTTTGCCGTGGCTAAATCAGCGCGATCATTACGGGTTCGCCGCTTTGCACTGCTAGCCCAATAAGCGAAAATACAGCTACTATGAGTTCCAAGCGTACTTCCTGGTACTTGCACAGCATAGGGGGGCTCCTCCTCACCGGGGCCGGGGTCAGTTTAATTGGCGAAGCCGTACTTCTCAAGGGCCAGGAAGGCGATTGGCTGCCCTGGTTTTCCCTGGGCACCCTGGGCTTAATCGTTTTCAATAGTGGCCTGGCCGTGGTAGCCAAGGCGGCCGTATTACTGGCGGAGTTACGGCAAAAAAACCGCCACGAGCGTCACCGCAAACGCAAACAACAGCAGGCCGCCCGCCAGCGCGGTCGCTAATGGATAATTCAAATTCATTCTAAGCCCGAAACGGCTCCTTTCCTTTTACTTTTGAGGGCATGAAAGGATTGACTTCCCTTTTGGCTATTTGGATGCTTTTCCTCTCCGTTCAAACCTGCCTCTGCGAGCAGGACGTAGGAGGCAGTAGCGCCGACGAGGCATCATCGGTAGTTCTCCTCATGATGGAAGCGCCCGATAAGTCCGCATCTTGGGACTACTGCTCGGGCCATTGCTGCCTTGATTATCTCTTGATGGATGCTATGCCACTCCTTCCCCCTTTAGCGCATCAGCCTCCCTTCCCGGCTCTCTTGCGCTCCCTTCCAGCGAGCGAGCAAGCGGATATTTTTACCCCGCCCCGCCTGAGCTGATAGCTACCATACCGCTGCTTTTAATTGCCCTATTTGCTTTCCTCTTGCCGCTAAATCTTTATTAGCTGTGGGGCAGCCCTACCTGGCCGCTTTCCTTTTTCTGCTCTCCTCAACGCTAAGCCATTCTTTATGATCAGAGCCATCATTTCTTTTTCCATTCACAATAAATTCGTGATCGGACTCCTCACGCTCACGCTCATAGGCCTGGGGATCTACTCCATGGCTACCGTGAAGCTGGGATCCGTACCGGACATCACCAATAACCAAGTACAGGTGATGACGGTAAGTCAAAACCTCTCCACGGTAGACATTGAGCAATTTGTTACTTACCCAGTGGAACGTGCCATGGGCAACCTTCCCGGCGTTAAAAAGATCCGGTCCGTCTCGCGTTTTGGGCTGTCGGTGGTTACCATCGTATTTGAGGATGAGATGGGTCATTTTCTGCCCCGGCAGCTGGTGCAGGAGGAGCTGAGCCGGGTAAAGGATGAGATCCCAGCGGGCTTTGGCAAGCCATCCCTGGGCCCTATCACCACGGGTTTAGGGGAGATTTTACAGTACACCATTAGCCCCAAGCCGGGCTACGATACCGCCTACAGTCTGCAGGAACTCCGCAGCTTTCAAGATTGGTTGGTAGCCCGCCAAATGACCCTAATCGAAGGGGTGGTCGGGGTCAATGCCTTTGGGGGTACTGTCAAGCAGTACGAGGTAGCCGTAGACCCCGATAAACTGAAGGCCATGGGGGTAAGCCTCGGTGAGGTATACCGGGCCCTTCAGGCCAATAATAGCAATACCGGAGGCGCCTACATCGAGAAGAACAACATGGCCCACTTTATCCGCGGCGAAGGACTCCTTCGCTCGCTGGACGACATACGGGCCATCGCCATCAAAACGGAAAACGGCCTTCCCGTCACCGTGGGCGATGTGGCGGAGCGCGTATACTTTGGGGGGCAGGTGCGCTACGGCGCTTTTACCAAAGACGGCGAAGAGGCCGTGGGCGGGATGGTACTGATGCTCAAAGGCGCCAATCCCAACGCGGTGATCAAGCGCGTGAAAGAACGCCTCCAAAAAGTGGAGGCTTCCCTGCCCGAGGGCCTGGAAATCAAACCCTTTCTAGACCGCAGTGAGCTCATTGGCCGCACCACCAGCACGGTCAAAAACAACCTCCTGGAAGGGGCCCTTATCGTCATCTTTGCTTTGGTGCTGCTGCTCGGTAGTCTTCGGGGCGGTATCATTACCGCCACCACTATTCCTCTATCGCTGCTTTTTGCCTTTATCCTCATGAAGCAATTTGGCGTTTGGGCCAATTTGATGAGCTTAGGGGCCATAGACTTTGGCATTATCGTAGACGGGGCGGTGATCATCATTGAAGGCACCGTGTACCAAATCCAAAGAAAGATCCGTGCAGGCCAAGCCAAATTCGATGGCGCCTTAATGAACCAGCTGGTGCTGGATTCCAGCAGCACCATGATGCGTTCGGCCTTTTTCGGGCAAATCATCATCCTTATCGTATTTGCTCCCATCCTCTTCCTTACCGGAGTGGAAGGAAAGATGTTTCAGCCCATGGCCTACACCTTCGGTTTTGCCATGCTGGGCGCCATCCTTTTATGCCTCACCTACGTGCCCATGATGAGCGCCTGGCTGATGCGACCCGCCCGGCGGAGGGAGAGCTGGTGGGCACGCCTGGAAAACAGACTGGAAAAGCTCAGCGATCGGCTTATTGCCGCGCTTCAAAAAGCCTACTTCCCCGTATTGAAACGCGCGCTGCGCTTTAAGCGAGCGGTCATCCTGGCCGCGCTAGTGCTCTTGGGGCTGGCCATCTTTACTTTTTCCCGCATGGGGGGAGAATTTGTACCCCAGCTCGATGAGGGCGACATAGCCATGCAGGCCCTGGTACGCCCTGGAAGTGCCCTCCCCTCCTCCATCGAAACCTCCCAGGAAATTGAAAGGCTCCTCCTGGACAACTTCCCCGAAATTAAAACCGTCCTGGGCCGCATCGGGGTGGCCGATATCCCCACCGACCCAATGCCCATGGACATTTCAGACATGTTTATCATCCTGGAAAAAGACCGGGAACAATGGGTGTCTGCCGATAGTAAAGAAGAACTGATCCAGCAAATCCGGACCCTGCTGGAGAAAAACCTTACCGGGGTAAACCTCAGTTTTAGCCAGCCGGTAGAGTTGCGGTTTAACGAGCTGCTCACGGGCGTCCGGGAGGATGTGGCCATAAAATTATACGGGGAAGACCTGGAGGTACTGGCCCAAAAAAGGCAGCAAATGGCCGATCTAATCCGCGAAGTCCCCGGGGTAGGTGATGTAAATCCGGAACGCACTTCTGGCCTGCCCCAAATGACCGTCCACTACAAGCGGGAGAAGCTGGCCCAGTACGGACTCAATGTAGCCAAACTCAATCGCTACGTAAGCGCCGCTTTTGGCGGTAGCCCGGCGGGGGTCATATTTGAAGGCGAAAAACGCTACGCCCTGGTGCTGCGCTTCGATGAAGCCCACCGGCAAAACATAGACGACTTACGCCAGCTCTACGTAGACCTCCCCCAGGGAAACCAGGTGCCCCTTAAAGAAGTGGCCCGCATCAGCTACGTAGGCGGTCCCATGCAAATAAGCCGGGAAAACACCTTTCGCCGCACCTACGTGGGCGTCAATGCCCGGGGGCGCGACGTAGCCTCCGTGGTGAGCGACATCCAGAAAAAACTACAGGCCCAACTGGACCTACCGCCCGGCTACCACCTTTCCTATGGGGGCGAATTTGAAAACCTGCAGCGGGCCCAAAACCGCCTCCTGATCGTGGTACCTATCGCCCTGTTCCTGATTCTGGTTTTGCTTTACTTTGCTTTGCGGTCCTTTTCCCAATCGGTAATGATCTACGTGGCTATCCCGCTGGCCGCCATTGGCGGCGTTTTCAGTCTTTGGCTTCGCGATATGCCTTTTAGCATTTCGGCCGGCGTAGGCTTCATCGTACTATTCGGGGTGGCCGTGCTTAATGGCCTGGTACTGATCAATCGATTCAACGCCCTAAAACAAGAAGGTATGGCTGACCTCACCCAGCGCATTAAAGTAGGTACCCGCGAGCGCATCCGTCCCATCATGCTTACCGCTACCACCGATATCCTGGGCTTTTTGCCCATGGCCTTTTCCCAATCGGCCGGTGCGGAGGTGCAGCAGCCCCTGGCCACCGTGGTAATCGGCGGAATGCTCAGCGCCACCTTACTTACCCTGGTGGTGCTGCCCGTCCTCTATGCGCTGGTAGAAAAACAAAAACTCGCCCCCACCCGCCCTAGAGGCATCCTGGGTGCAAGCTTGCTACTGGCCCCGGTTTTCCTGTGTCCTTTCCAGCAAGCGCAGGGGCAAGCCGCTCCGGAGGAGGCGCACCTCCACCTTGAAGAGGCCGTAGAGCGGGCCGAAGAGCGTTACCCCCAAATAAAAGCGGCCCAACTTCAAGTGAAAAGCCGAAAGGCCTTGCAAAAAACCGCCTGGGACCTGGGCAATACCCGTGTGTACACCAGCCGGGAGGAGGCCAGTGCCAACGTCCCCGGTGTATACACCCAAATAGCCGTGCAGCAAAGCCAGGTAGACCCCCTCGGCGTAGCGCCCCGAAAAAAGTGGCAAAAGCAGAGATTGGGCCTGGCCCGCGCCGCCCTCCGCCTTTCCCGCCTGGAACTAAAAAAATGGGTAAGCCAGGCTTGGGTGCAGGCCTATGCCCGGCGCCGAGCCTGGCGGGTGTTGCAAGGGCAAGATTCCCTTTTTGGCCGGCTAGAAGAAGCGGCCCGTTTGCGCCTGGAAACCCAGGCCAGTTCGCGTCTGGAATACCTGGCCCTGGCCAACCGGGCCCGGCAGATCACCATCCAAAAGGAGCAAGCCTACCACGACTACCGGGCAGCCCTACAGCGGCTCAACCTATGGCTGGCCAGCGATACGCTCTACGCACCCGCCCCGGTAGGCGTGGATCAAATCCCTCAGGACCTAAGCGCTGATACCACCGAGCTCCTAAACCATCCCCGCCTTCAAATGGCCGCTCGCAAGGCCCAGGTAGCAGAGGCGCAGTGGCGGAAACAAAGGGCCCAGCTCTACCCCACTTTTTCGGGCCTATACGGCCGGCAAACCGTAGCCGGACAAAAGGGCTTCTTTACCTATCAAATCGGCCTAAACATACCCCTCTTTTTCCTGCCCGAAATGGGCCAAATGCAGGCCGCTAAGATCCAAAAGGCCATTGCTGAACAAAACCACCTGGAAAGCCAAATGCAACTAAAAGCTGAGTACCGCCAAGCATGGGAAAACTACCAGAAATGGCAAAAATCCTGGCGCTACTACCAGGAAAGTGCCCTTCCCCTGGCCCGGGCCCAACAAAAAGGCGCCATTGCGGCCTACCGCTCCGGCGCCAGCGATTATGTAGCCTTTTTGCAAAATCTCAGCGCTGCCCTCCAAATGAGAAGACAAAGCTGGACGGCCTTTGCCAAATACCAAACCAGCCGCCTGGAACTCGATTACTACCTTCAAAAACCTTAAATACCCCAACTATGCATCCCCTCCTCAAATTCCACCTCGCCGCGATATTGCCCCTGACCCTCCTGGTAGCTTGTCAGCAGGAGGCCGGTTCCGGCCAAAGGAAAGCCTCCCCGCAAGCAAAGGAAACGGCCCCTAAGGAAGCTCCTTCCCCCGCCAATACCGTTCATCTTTCCGCGCAAAAATTTGATAGGCTCAACCTAAAAGTAGATAGCTTACCCCACCGGCAAATGGATGCGCAGGTGCAAGCCAATGGCCACCTCAAGGTACCGCCCCAGCACGAAGCCGCCGTGACCGCAGTTCTTGGTGGCAATGTTACCACCATTGAAGTAATCGAAGGCGACCCCATCCGGAAGGGAGCCCCGCTGGCCTACCTGGCCCATCCCGACCTGAGCAATCTACAGGCGCGTTACGTAAAGGCCTATCAGCAGGAGTCCTATCTCCGCCAAAAATACCAACGCCAGCAAAAGCTTTTTGAAAAAGAGGTAAGCTCCGGGGAAAAAGTCCAGCAAGTGCGAGCGGAATTTCAAGCCACCAAAGCCCAAAAACAAGCCCTGGCTGCCCAGCTCAAGCAGCTCAACCTAAACCTGAGCCGCATAGAAGAAGGCCAGCTCTATGATCAAATCCCCGTGATGAGCCCTATTGATGGGCACGTGGAAAAAGTGCTCGTCAAATTGGGCCAGTATGTAGATGCCGCCACTGAAATGTTTCTGGTAGTGAATACCGATCACGTGCACGCTGATTTTATGATATTTGAGGAAGACGTGCACCAGGTGAAGGTAGACCAGCAAGTAAGCTTCACCCTCCAGAATGGCTCCACTCAAACCCATCGGGCCCGGATCTATTCGGTGGGGCGAAAATTTGAAAGAAAACCCAAAGCCCTCCATGTACATGCCGAATTGCTCGCCAAAGACCCGACCTTGATCCCCGGTATGTACATCCAGGGGCACATCCAAACCGGGCAAAAGCAAGTTCCTGCCCTCCCCGATGAGGCCCTGGCCACTGATGATGGCAAGACTTATATCTTCACCGCCCGGCAAGAAGCGGATTCCGCCGAATGGCTTTTTAAGGCCGTAGAAGTTCAAACGGGGGCTCACTTCAATGGGTGGACGGAACTGCGTCTACCCAAACCGCTCCCCCAAAACACCAAATACCTTTGGAATGGCGCCTATCACCTTCTTTCTGAAATGAATAAAAGCCAAGCTTCTGGTGGGCATTAGGTTTGTGGATCCTTAGCGAAGAAGAATGGTCAGGGGTAGGGTTTACCTCGCCGCCGTACAGCACCTTACCCAGCTATGGGAAGGCCCAGAAGAAGCTTGCGGACAAGCAGAAGTGGAAGAGAGAAAACCACCTCACCAGTAATTTCCTCCCCAGTAGCGCTGCATTTGGGGCCCAGCTATGCGATCAAACTGGCGTTTTTGTTCTGCCGGCCACTCCGGCCAGGCAGGGAAGGTGTACTGGGCGGTGGCATTAGCTGGAGCGGAACGAGCGGCCTCCAGTGGGGCCGGGTCCACATTTGGCGGAAGCCCTAAAAAATCCCACAAACGGCGGAAGCTGGCTTCTTGTGAATGATCAAATAGCGTTTCGAAGCGGATGGTGATGGCCAGAGGATCCTCGTCCAGGGCGCGGGCTATCAGGTTATCCTTTTTTTGCCAGCGCCAGCAGATTTTTTCGAAGCGACTCAAGGTGTTCCACGCTTGGTGCCAGGGGTCATCCGGAAAGTCAAGGGCCCGAAGACGGCGGCCCCGGCGCAATTCTTGGTCCTGTTCCGTGTACCAGGGACGGCTCATACCGGAGCGCACGTATTCCCGGCCATCCCGCACCACGTGAACCAATAGGGCCTCCGGAAAGACCCGGCGCAAGGGAGCCAACAGGGCGAAAAAACGGTTGTTGGATTCGAGGTAATGCGTACAGTGCTGCCGTTGCGCCTCGCGAAGCAAGGCGCCACGCTTCTGGCGGAGGGTCTGCTCCGCCTGGTGGGTGCTGCACTGGCCTCGGGCATAACGCATAGCCAGGTCCAAAAAATCGGGACGGGGCTCATGCGTGGCCATAATGCCGGGTAAGGCATTGAAAGCCCGCCCAAAAAACTGGGTCCCGGTGCGTCCGGTAGAAACCATAAAAATGGGCCGCGGGCGCGGTTGGGCGGGAACCGAAAGCCCAAAGAACTGCTGAACAAAGCGCTCCCAATGATAAACGGAACTAAAGACGGGCGTATAGGCCATGCCGCGAAAATACTCCGGGAAATACAAGTAGGGGAACTTTGCCTTGCTTAAAAGACCGGGCGGGGCGCATCGAGGGCTATCTGGCGGGGGGCATTTCTTTGTTTATTTGTACCGGAAACTTATCATCAGCCCATGGATCAAGCCTGGAAAAAAGCGCTGCGACCGGCCCTGATCTCCCTGGGGCGCCAAGTAGAAAAGCGCCGTTATTCTGATCCGCCTATTTTCATCGGCGGCTGTGGGCGCTCGGGCACCACCCTCCTGCTCAGCATCCTCTCTGCTCATCCGGAGGTAAAAGCCCTGCCCCGGGAACTGGGCTTGTTTAATGACCTAGGCTACGATGCCGCAGGACGGCCCTATTCCCGGCGAATGGACCGGCTTTACTGGGCTCTACTACAAGCCCCAGGAAAAAAAAGCCAGCGGCGTTTTTGCGAGAAATCGCCCAACAATATTCACCACATTGAAGCTTTGGAAAACCATTTTGGCGATCATTTCCGCCTGGTCCACATTATTCGAGACGGGCGCGACGTGGTACTATCGCGGCATCCGCGAAACCCTGAGGCCTTTTGGGTAAGTCCCGAGCGCTGGGTGACAGATGTTCAGGCGGGCTGGGCACTTCGGGAGCATCCCGCCGTGCACACCCTCTTTTACGAAGATCTGATACAGGATTACGAGACTACTGTAACTGCCCTTTGTCATTTTTTAAAACTGCCTTACGGCCGAGAAATGGAGCATTGGCTGGAATATGCCACGGTACGCCAAAACCGGGCTTACCAGGGACGGAGTGTAGGTGCGCTGCAAGGGCAATCCGTGGGCAAGTGGCGCCGGCCGGAAAATCAGGCGCGCTGCCAAGCCTTTGAAGAAACGCCGGGCGCCCTGGCTTTGCTCAAAGAATTAGGTTATTGAGCGGGGGGCGTGATTTGAGAACCAATGGCTCAATAATGCCCCCAATACTTTCGCAGGCCCCACTCGGCCGTCCAGAGGGCCAGGATGAGGAAGAAAAGCCACCACCAGCTCAGCAGGCTTTCCAGATTACGGTCGGTGTACAGTTTACCGCGAGAACGAGGCTGTTCCAGGAGCGCATTCACCAGTGAATCAGCGGCTACGCGGGGAAAATATTGCCCCCCGCTGGAACGGCTCATGCTGCGCAGCAGCGCAT
>CAJXMS010000057.1 GCA_913056475.1 uncultured Bacteroidota bacterium | reverse complement strand
CGCTCTATCCGTTATGCCCACATCCAGGACTTTGTCCCCTTCCAGGATGGCGTCCTCATCCAGAGCGAAGGCGGTAAGCACCCCTATCTCCGCCTGAAGGGCGATAGCCAGGAAGTTCCCCTGCTCTTAGAAAGATTACTAGAGTGGGATCTTTAAAAAGCCGGGCACCGTTCATCTGGCAATGAGCACCGCATATCGAAATTTCGCTTTCTTCAGCGTAGCCTATCTTTAATTTGGCTTTCGGCCAAATGAGCTTTGCGCCCCTTCAAATTTTCTTTTATGATGACGCGTTTTACCATTG
The DNA here is from genome assembly GCA_913056475.1 of uncultured Bacteroidota bacterium. GTDB lineage: Bacteria > Bacteroidota > Bacteroidia > Flavobacteriales > Schleiferiaceae > CAJXMS01. Next base: position 10,058 of record CAJXMS010000057.1, on the reverse strand, counting down.
TACGAACGGTTCCCTTACTTAGCCTGGCGCTGCTCGCGGGTTGTGTGGGCCGGGACACCCCCCTGCAGCCCCCCAAATTTGACTACACCCTTTCCGGTAAAGTGGAAAAAGGAGTGGCCCGCGTGGGTACCGAAGTAAGCATTCAAGAAATGGATGACAGCCTGCGCAGTACCGGCCGCAGCTACCTGGACCAGGTAACGGAGCCCAGCGGGCGCTTCTCCTTGGCCCAAGCCAGTTTCCAGGAGGACCTGGCTCAAATCACGGCCCGCGGCACTATGTTTAACGAGGTAAGGCCCGGGCAACCGGCAGAAATGGAACTGGAAGCCCTGGTATCGCTCCCAGAAAAGCGCCCCGTGCACGTCAATGCACTGACTACGCTCCAGGCCGCCCGTATCCGGTATCTGGTCACAGAAGAAGGCAAAGCCTTTGAGCAGGCGCGAGACAAGGCCCAGCAAGAAATCCTGGCTGCGCTGCATTTTTCTGCTGCCACTTTTCCCCCTTTCAGAGAAGTCCACATGAGCTATCCCGGCCCGGCCGGACGGCAGCTGGCAAGCCTTTCCGCCATCTTGATGAATAATCTTCTCACTTCTCAATCACCTCAACAAACCATGAATCAGTTGGCGACGGACCTGGCGCCCGACGGGCGGTTGGACGACCGAGACTTACGCATTATTCTGCGCCATAGTGCCGAAGCCTTGCCCTTGCTCCGCGTGGCCTATAATACCACCCGTTATTATCAGAACCGGCAACTGGACACCATTCCCCAGTTTAGCCATACCTACCCCAGGCGCTTAAGTAAGGCCCTCCAGGCGCCTAGTCTTTTTGACGACGTAATTCCGGCCAGCTATCTTGGTCAGCCCAACCTCCTGGCGGGAGAAGACACGCTGGATTTACAGGCGGGGCAGCAATACCGCTTGGCCATTTTTGCTAGCTCGGCCAGTAATTTTGTTCGCTTTGAGCTTCGGATCGAGCTGGCTCTATTTCAGTTTTTTCAGGAAGGGGCCAGCTGGCAGCAAGAAGGCCAGTATCTTACCCTCGAGCTGCCGGCGGGCGGGGCAGACCTAAGCTCGCGCTTAAAACCGCTGGGGAGCTCCCAGATGAAAGTCTGGTTCCGGGCCATTCCTCAGGTAGGGCCCCGGGTAGAATTTGAAGAGAAATTGCTGCGCTGGTAAGCCCAAAACACTTTTGGCCGGAGGCCTAAAAAAAACCCATAGGTATGCGCTGCGGAGAGCGGGCGTCCTATCTTTGAACGCTATGAAGCAATCGAAGAGAGAAGCAGCCGGGCAGCCCGTGCCGGAGCAGGGGAGTCTCGGGCTATTGGCCCAGGGATGGCGGGGTACCCTGGCCTGGCGGCAGGCGAAAAAGCAAGCAAGCCAAAAAGAGCGTTCATGAGCAAAACGCTGATAATAGGCTGGGATGCAGCCGATTGGAAGTTGCTTAATCCGCTGTTGGAGGCGGGCAAAATGCCTGCCCTTCAGCGCCTTCTAGGGCAGGCCGCTTCGGGCCACGTGGCTACCCTACAGCCGGTATTAAGCCCCTTGCTTTGGAGCAGCATTGCCACGGGGCGTCGGGCCTACGAGCACGATATTTTGAGTTTTGTAGATGGGCTTTCTGATGGTAAGCTCACGCCGGTGCGGGGCCATGGGCGTAAAACCAAGGCTTTTTGGAACATCCTGGAGGAGGCGGGCCTGCGGTGTACCCTCATAAATTGGTGGCCCAGCTATCCCTGCGAAAAACTGCAAGGGCCTGTGGTAAGCGATCGCTACGCCGCTACGCCGCCAGAGATACCCCTTGCGGAAGGCGTGGTGAAAGCACCAGGCCTGGAGACGCTCCTTAGCCAGCTCCGGGTGGATCCCGAGGAATTGACCCCCGCCCATCTGCAGCCTTTCTTCCCCAATATACCAACCTCCGAGCTGGCAGATGACCCCCTGGTACAGCGGGCTACCGATATATTGGCTCAATGCGCCACGGTGCATAACGCCGCCACCCTGGTGATGGAAAAAGAAGACTGGGACGTAGCGGCAGTGTACTACCAGGCTCTGGATCATTTTTGCCATCTGGCCATGAAATATCATCCGCCCCGGTTGGAGGGGGTTTCCGAGGCGGCCTATCAACGCTACCACTACGTAGTGGAGGCGGCCTACCGCTACCACGATATGATGCTGGAAAAGCTACTGGACCTGGCCGGCCCGAAGGTACGTGTACTCTTGCTATCGGATCACGGATTTCAGTCTGGACAACTGCGTACGGCAGAGCTGCCTAATGTACCGGCCGCTCCGGCGGTAGAACATCGTCCCTACGGCATCGGGGTGCTGGCCGGGCCGGGCATTAAGCCGGCTACGACTTTCTTTGGAGCCAGCCTCTTAGATGTAATGCCTACCCTGCTGCACTGGCATGGCTTACCGATAGGCGAGGATCTGCCCGGACGGGTATGGCAGGAGGTTTTTAAAGACGAGAATAGGCCCGGATACCTTCCTTCCTGGGAGGATACCGCTCCGCTTCCCGGCTGGCAGCAAGAGGTAGCAGCGCCCTCCCAGACCGGCGAACGCCTGGCGCAACAACTTCGGGAGTTGGGCTATTTGCACGCGCCTGCGGAAAATTTTCATTCCTGGCTTCGGGCAGAGCGAAGCTATAACCGGGCCCTCAGTTTGTTGGATGCCAGGTTTGATGAAGCAGCGCTGGCAGAAGTAGAGCAGGCTTACCAGGAAGCCCCCGGCGGGCGTCATACCATCCTTCGGGCAGAGCTCCTCCTGCGCACTAAACGCTGGGAAGCCCTGGAAGAATTGATGGCCTCCTGGACTCCCGAAGAGGCGCAAAGTGCCTACGGGCTCTTCTTGCAGGGGCAGTATAAGCTTCGCTTGGGTAAGCCGCGCGAGGCGCTGGCTTTTTTTGATGAGATAGAAAGACGCCCAATCGGCTCTCCCCAGTTGCTTCTGGAAATGGCTCGTGCTTTATTCTTAAGCGGAGAGCTGGCGGCTGCCCAACATTATTATCAGCGCGTATTGGAGCTTGACCCGGAACAGGCGGCGGCGCTTTCCGGGCTAGGCGAGGTGCTTTTGGAACAGGGAGCCGAAGCAGCCGGTGTATCCTATCTGGAAAAGAGTACCGCTTTGCAGTTTTTTCAGCCGCATGCTCATTACCTCCTGGCGCGTAGTTTGCAAAAAAATGGGGAAGCCAAAGCCGCCCGGCAAGCGCTGCAGGTGGCTTTGCGGCAAGCTCCCCGCCATCAGAAAGCGCGGGCCCTGGCCGGGCAAATGGACGGCACGGCTTCAAGCAAGGAAAGAATCCCCACGGTGGTGGTCAGCGGTTTCCCTCGCAGTGGTACGAGCCTGCTCATGCAAGTGCTGGCGGCGGGCGGCTACCCGGTGTGTGCCGATGAAAGGCGCGCCCCCGATGCCCATAATCCGGCCGGTTATCTGGAGTGGGCGCCGGTGAAGGACTTGCCGGAGGGGGCACCCCGCTGGGAAGAAACCCACGGTAAGGCCGTAAAGGTAGTGGGCCCCCTTCTGCGCCACTTGCCGCCGGACCGCCCCTACCTGGTGCTGTGGATGGACCGGCCGCTCCTGGAGGTGCTGCTTTCCCAGCAAAAGATGAAAGGGGCGGCGGTGCGCGACTTTCCCTTTCAACTGGCCCAAGATTTTCAGCAAGAAGAGAAGCGATTGCTACGCTGGCTGGATCAGCAGCCTCATATTTACCATGAGAAGCTGGGCTACCATGATTTTATCGAGGCCCCTGAACAAGTGCTACAGCGCTTAGAGGCCTTATTGCCACGGGCATTTGATCCAGAAGCAGCCCGCCGGGCCATTCGCCCCGAGCTTTATCGCCATAAAATTGGTTAGCCTCTTGATTATTTGCGATTTTTGTCCTCTTCTTAAAAAACGATATGGATAAAGAAACCCTCCAAAAGCTGGTATTCCGTTACGGCAGTGTGGCCACCGCTCTTTTGGGCCTGGATAAAGCCCAGGCGCAGGTGGTGTACACGGATGTGAATGATACTACCCTAGCTACCAATAATGCCCTGTATGAGCTCAATATAGATGGGGACACAGCGGGCGTGGTGGATTTCCGCATTATACAGTATGTGGATACGACCCAGTACAATGCCAGTGGCTCTTTTATCCAGTCTCGTCCGGGAGAAGCCAGTCAGGTAATGGGGCTTAATTATGGAAGCTACCACTATCCCTTCAAACTCAATATAAGGGATGAAATTGCGGCGGACACCAATTTCAAAGGAACCGGCGGTCCCTCTGACCTGGGGCAGCTTGCCTTTACCATCAACGATACCACCTATCCCAACGATAAGTTTAGGGACTCGGCCGGCGTGCAGGATGGTTACCTGGGCCTACGTTTTACGGTAAGCCAAAATGATACCAACCGGGTCCACTACGGCTGGCTCCGGGTAGATGTAGCGGCCGATCTTAAATCCATTACCATTAAGGATTTTGCTTATGAAGGCCGCCCCGGCGAGCCCATCCGGGCCGGTGAGGGGGCGCCCTTTTTTGACTTACCGGAAAAAGAAGCGGACTGGCCGGTAAAGTTTTATCAGGCTGGCCGCACGCTGCGGGTAGAACTACCGGAAGGGGCAAAGGGGCGCCATACCTTGAGCCTCTATGACTTGGGTGGGCGCGCGTTGAGGACCTACGCGGTAGAAGAAGCCCAATGGGAACAAAGTATGGCCCATCTTCCGCAAGGGGTAATGGTAGCCCGCCTGGAGGGGCCTCAGGGCCAGGTGAAAAGCATCAAGGTAGTCAACTACCGCTAAGCGAGTTTCCTTTAGCGGTCTTCCTTAAGTTTTTTAAGGATTTCTTCGCCGATGGCCAGCGCCGCCGTAGCGGCGGGTGAAGGGGCATTAATGACGTGGACGGTCTTGCCGTGGCGGATTATTTCGAAATCATCTACCAGGTCACCGTTGGCGCGAAGGGCCTGGGCACGAACGCCGGAGCGGGTGGGACGAATGTCTTCCATCTGCAGGTCTGGTACCAGTTTTCGCAAGGCTTTTAGGAAGAGTTGCTTAGAAAAAGCACGTTGGTATTCCGCGAGGCCTTTGGCGGGATGTTGCAGGAAAAGCCGCCAGGTACCGGGATAACTCAGGGCTTGTACGGTATCGCGCCAGCTAAAGGCGGTTTTGGAATATCCTTCGCGCTTAAAAGAGAAAACTGCATTGGGGCCGCACTCTACGCTGCCATCGGTCATCCGGGTAAAGTGTACCCCGAGAAAGGGGAACTCCGGATCGGGTACGGGATAGATGAGGTGTTTTACTTTGTGGCGGGCGGCCTCGGTGAGCTCGTAATAATCGCCCCGGAAGCCTACGATCTCGGCATCGAGCTTAGCTCCATCGGATTTTGCCAGGCGATCGGCCTGCAAGCCGCCACAAAAGACCATCTGCCGGGCCGGAAAAAAGCCTTTGGAGGTGAGCAGGCCGTCCTGGCCATTTTCGGCCACACTTTCGAGCACCTCGGTATCAAGGTGCACCTTACTTTGAGGGTTGATTTGCTGAACGGCTGCGGCCAGTTTTTCGCAGAGCTGGCGGTAATCAATAATGCCGGTGACGGGAACCCGGATGGCTTTCACGCCGCGGGCGTGCGGTTCAATTTCCTGGATCTGTTCGGGGCCAATCATTTCGATGCCTTCGGTACCATTGGCTTGGCCGCGCTCAAAAATCTTCTCCAGCATCGGCACTTCGGCAGGGTCGGTGGCGAGGATAATTTTCCCACATACCTCATGATCTACGCCATGTTCCCGGGCAAAATCTACCAGCAAATGGCGCCCTCGATAACAGTTGCGCGCCTTAAAACTGCCGGGCTTGTAATAAATGCCGGAATGGATCACTCCCGAGTTTCGGCCGGTTTGGTGTTCGGAAAGAGAGCGTTCTTTTTCAAAGATACCCACTCGGTGCTGGGGGTGCTCTTTTTGATATTGATAGGCGGTGGCCAGTCCTACCACGCCGCCGCCCACCACGGCTAAATCATAAGTTTCTTTCTGCATGTGCTGCGCCTTGGACTTGCAAATTAACGCAGTTTCTCTGGCTTTTTCAGGGTAAATACCCGCGAGATGTTGAAACCAAAGTGCAGGTCGCCGTCGGCCCAGGATCCGGTATTTTCGGCAAAAACATAGGGCTCGGCGATGCCCCGGGCATTGGAGACAAAAAGGTGGAAAACGTGTCCGCCGGTTTCGATGACGTAACCGATGGAGAGGTTGTTGCTGTAATTTTTTAGGGTATTGGTGGCGGGGTCTAGGTATTGATTGGGGTTAAACTGATGGACGTACTCCAGGGAGATGGCGTGCATATTGGTAATCTTATAGCGGCCCGCAACGCCCAGCGCAAAGACGGAATTGTTATCGCTTACCTCTTCTACGAGGTTGCTGTGCACCAAGGTAGGGACTAGCTCCATGGAAAAGTCCGAGCTAAACTTCCGGGCGATGACCAGCTCATTAACGTACCGCATCCGGTTGGCCGTATTGCGGGGCAAATCATCGTTGTAGCGCTGCGCCGAATAGTAGGCAGCCGAGAAGCCTGTAACACTTACGGGGCTGCTTTGCTGGCCTTCACTTTGCCGGAGAAGCCGGTATTTGGCGTAGGCGTGATAGGTTTTTAAAAAACCCGTGTGGCCCAGGCCTACGTTGAGCCAGTCATAGGGGGAGTAATCCAGGGTGAGCATCACCTGGGCATTATCCAGGCCCAGGAAATTGTAGAAGAAGTCGTTGTTAAAAGCGCCGAAGCGATGCATAAAAGTGTACTGCAGTACCCCTTCTGCCGGCATTTCATTGCTTTGGAGGTTGACCACTTTGGTGCCTTTGAAGGTAGCAATGGTGTAGCGGGTCTGCTCTTCGGCCTCTTCTTCTAGCTGGGCGAGGAGGTCATCTTGCGCTTGTACCTGGAAAAGGGTCAAACAGAGCCCCCAGGCCAAAAGAAGACGTCTTTTACTTATCATAATCTATATTGACCGTTACTTCCAGGCGGTTATTGATATTGTCTTTTTTGCCCGCTGGTATTTCTACTTGGTAATCGCTGGCTTTGAGGTAAAACTGGCTGTGCAGGTGGACCTGCTCATCCTTGACGGTAAGGGTAACCTCTTCGGAGAAGGGATTTTCTACACCGTGCATTTTCATTTTGCCTTTAAGCTTAAGCTGATATTCCCCATTTTTATTGAGCTTGATGGCCTCGGTATTGGCTATGCGGCCTTTGAAGGTGGCGTTGGGGTATTGGTCGCTCTCCAGGTAATTTTCATTGAAGTGCTCCTGCATGAGCGCTTTTTCGAATACAAAGCCGCGAATGGGCACCAGGAAGGCGAATTTTCCGCTCGCCAGGTCCATCACGCTGGATACTTGTTTATTGACCGCTTCAATGTTTTCAATTTTGGCGTCGGAAAAGAATTTGACCTTGCCGCTGCGGGTACTGAGTTTTTGCGCGCTTAGATTAATTACCAGCGCGGTGAGGGCGATAGTGAGGGCTGTTTTTTTCATGAGGGGATGTGTTTAGAGGGGTTAATGGCCCAGCGCGGACCCGTTTTTATTTCCTAAGAATGTACATTTTATCAAAGCTCTGGCAGCAAAAGGGAAGAAGACTTACGCCGACGGCGGGTTTTAAGGATTCATTAGTTCGTTTTATCGGCTGGCGTGTCAAGCCTTTATAGACAGACATCAATTATCTGGGGCTCCCTGATTTACCCAGCTTTTAATCAGGGCGATATCGCAATCCGGTAAAGAACCGGTAGGTGGCATGAGGGCCCCACCGGTACCGGTTATCCGGCCCACCAGCTGGCCATTTTGGGCGATGGATTGAATGGTTTGAAATTCCGTAAGATTTAATCCGGCGGTGGCGTTTGCCCCGGCATGGCATCCGGATACGGCGCAATTTTGCGCTATGATGGGACTCACCTGGGCGGAGAAGCTCACCTGGGCCGTATCACAGGCATTTTCGGGGAAGTTGCTGTAGAGCTCTTCTTCGCTATCGTAGTAACACTGGGGAGCAAGTAAGAGCAAGGCCATGAGGGCCAGAGAGGGCATTACTTGGCGGGGAATCCATTTCAGCAGCAAACGTTTCATCTTCATTGGGGCATTCCGTTTTGGTACCACTTTTCAAGCTTGGCAATATGGCAATTGTTCATGGGGCCACCGGGCGGCATCACGGGGACGCCTGATGCGGCCTTGATACGGGCTCGTAAATTGGTATTCAGGAAGGCATCTTTTAGGGCCGCATAGCTGTCCAGCGAGCGCCCGGCAGAAGGGTTACTTCCCCCGTGACAAGACGTGCAGTTCTGGGCCACCAGATTGCGAATGTGATCGTTGTAGCGAAGGTTGGTGGTGTCGCAGTCGTCGCAGATCAGGTTTTGTGCCCCCTGCCGTATCCACTTTTGAATAAGCTGGATTTTGGGGCTTTCCAGCGGGTTGTTGGGCGGAGGGGGCATCCGCTTATCGGGGTCGGTTTCCAGCAAAACCTCCACCAGATCGCTCCCGCCGGGATCAAAGGGATCCACCACATTGGCGTTCATTACGCTTTGGTAACTCTCTAAAGACACGCCATCTTGGCTGGACCCTTGTCCGTGACAGCCGGCGTAGGCACATGAAGCTGTCAGGATTGGTTGTATATCGCGGCGGTAGTAGACCGTGTCGGGGTGGCAGGGCTTACCAGCACTACCGCTGGTGGTGTCGCCTCCCCCGGTACCGCTGGTATCTACCACACTGATGCCCGGTGGGGCGGGATAAGGTTCATGCTGGCAGGAAATGGCAATAGCCATTGTCAGGATTCCTAAAAAAGGGCCAAGGAGTAGGTGGGGAGGGTTAATGCGCCGATTCATTTTGAAATAGAGTCTAATAACGGAATACAAATGTGGTGCATATCTGCACACCAGGGGAGGCCTTTCGGTTCAATGCGGGAAAAAAAGTGCTCAACTCGCTGCTTTTGACCCTCAACGGAATAAGGCCCTCTAACCGGACAGGGCGGTAGCGCTTCACTTCGCCTTTTCTATGAATGCCACAATGCCGTGGTTCATTGCGTACAGGAAGCCCCCGAAAGAGCTTTCGGCCCCTTTGAAAGGCTTTGCAGCGCAGGGGGGATTAAAGAGCTGGCCCTTACCTTCGTTTTTGAATTGTAAAAGCACATAGCATGAAAAAGTGGATCATAGCCCTGGCCGTAGTAGTAGTCCTCGGAGCGGCAGGCGTCGGGTATGTTTTCTTTAAACCGCATCGCGATTACGCGGGGGAAAAGGCCGTATATGACTTGCAGGCTATCGAGGTAATCGATACGTATCAGGCCGGTGAAAAAGCCGCGGATTCCCTTTATCTTAATAAAATGGTGACCATGAATGGCCGGATAACCCTAATAGAGGAGGGCGCCCTTACTTTAAACGAGGTGGTGTACTGCCAGCTTGATAGCACCGTTACGCTGCCCGCGGGAATACAGGAAGGGGATTCCCTCCTCCTTAAAGGCCGAATTCTTGGTTACGACGAGCTCTTTTCTCAGGTGCGGATGGACCACTGCCGCCCGGTAGAATAAAGAGCCATTAAAACCGGGAAGTCACTCGCTAGCTGGAGAAGTACATTTGGCCGGGAGGCCAAATGAGAGACGTGCTACGCATGCGGATGACCGGGGATAGCCCGGGCCGGTATACGCAGTAGTAAAAGGAAGCCGGCTACGAAAAAGAGCCCCAGGGCCAAAGCGCTGAGGTGCATGCTGCCGGTAAGCTGGATGAGGTAACCGTAGGTAAAAGTCCCCAGGATGATGGCCAGTTTCTCGCTCACGTCATAGAAACTAAAAAAACTGGCGGTGCTGTGAGAAGCCGGGATAAGCTTGGCATAAGTGGAGCGGCTTATGGCCTGGATACCGCCCAGCACCAAGCCTACGGCGGCCCCCATCAGGTAAAACTTATATTCTACCAGGGGATCGTGCCGGGAAAGGGTATAGGCCCCGATGCACACCAAAGCCCAAATGGTAATGCTTATCTGGAGGCTTCGTTTATCCCCCCGCCGGTGGGCTATGCGGGCAAAGAGGTGCGCCCCACCGATGCCTACCAACTGGATGAGGAGAATGGTAAGAATGAGCTTGTCGCTGGCTAGCC
>CAJXMS010000056.1 GCA_913056475.1 uncultured Bacteroidota bacterium | reverse complement strand
CGGGCGGTCAATTTTCAGCAAGGACATACGGTTCCTATTTACGGGACGCCACCGGTTTTGCGGCGCTTGCGGCAGCAGTATGCTTACATCTTTGAGAATAGTGGCTACCCCGGCCTGCCGCAAATTGAGCTCCGGGCGCTCCCCATGGAAAGCTTCTCGCTGGGCCCCTTGGAGATCACGCCATTACCGGCCTGGCATGGCCAGCTTCCGGTGGTGGGGTACCGGGTGGGTAAGGTGGCTTATTTAACAGACGTTAACCGGCTTCCGGCGGCTACGCTGGCAAAATTGGCGGGCCTGGAGGTGCTTTTCCTGGATGCGCTGCATCGCCGTCCGCATCACTCCCATTTTCACCTGGATGCAGCCATAGAGCAAGCGCAGGCCATAGGAGCCCGGCGCACCTACTTCCTGCATATAAGTCATCACATGGGGCGCCATGCTGACGTGCTCAAAGAACTGCCCCCGGGCATAGAGCTGGCCTGGGACGGTCTTGCCCTACCTTAAAGACGGGCCCTTCTGCCCGTAGAAGGCTGGAGGAGGCTTTTATTTGAGGGAATCTATGATGAACTGGAGATTCACATTTTCTTCGATAAGCTCAATGGCCCGCTTCACCTTCCAGGGGGTGTTACGATTGATCTTCACCTCGATACGCGAGATCTTCAGGACACAGCCGTAGGTGTCCAAATCGGTATGGATAAGGGGCACTCTTTGCTCTTGAATGTAGCTTATGGCGGTGGGATCCAGCTCGCCTTTACCCGTCACTATCACGCCGCTAAGCGGACTTTTCGGGAGCTTTAGCTCATCGGATATCTGTTTTACCTTTTGAATGGCTTCCCCCAATTTAGGGCTGCTTACAACCAGCAGAAGATCAGATCTTTCCTCTATTTTGCTGCGGTCCAGTACGGATCCGGCCAGGATATCAGCTACCTTATTGTCCAGGCAGTCTTCGTTTTCCAGTACAATCCCGTTAACCGATTTGCTTACCGTCTTGATAACGGGGTAGGCCAGCGACTTATCATAGGGCAGTACGCCCAGTAGGGGGATGCCTTTGGGCTTGAGGTAGCGGGGAAGGTACTCCTTCACCTTTTCGATTTTGTCCGGGCGTACTTTGTTGACAATGACGCCCATAATTTCTACGTTTTGCTCCCGAAAGAGGCCCAGGCACATGTTGAGCATATCGATGGTGGAGCCGATTCCCCCTTCAGCAATGAAGATTACCTTGGCATTCACCATTTTGGCTACGGTGGCATTGGAAAGTTCGACCACACTACCCACACCGGGGTGCCCGGTGCCTTCGTAGATGGGGAGTTCGTAGTTGTCTTCCAGGGTTTCCCGTGCTTCCAGGATACGCTCGTTGAACGAAAACGCATCGGGATCATCCAAGTATCGGGTGGTGGCGCCTTTCCCCAGGATCACGGGGCTGTGAATCTTGGGATTGATATCAAAGCGGATTAGATCGGCAAAGAGAATGGTGTCCTTATCTACCCGCAATTCGCTGAGATCCACAAAACTTTGGCCCACGGGTTTGGAGTATCCTACGTCTATTCCTTGCCGCATGAGACAATAAGCGAGGCCCAGCGTGGAAGTGGTTTTACCCACGTGCTGCCGGGAGGCCGCCACGTAGAGCGACTGGTATTTTTTCATAGCGAGAATGTTAAAGCGCCCTTGCGGGGGGCCAATGTAATAATTGATTTCAATTTACGGGGCCATTTTCCACCCGTCCGTTGGGGTGCTTCGCGCGCGGGTAGGCCTCGGAAAGCCCCTTCGGTTTTTGGCGGCCAAAAAAAAAGCCGCTCCGGAATGGGAGCGGCTTCTAGCTTAAACAAACAAGTTTTCGGGAGATTACTTGTCTTTCTTATCCTCGTCTACTTCTTCGTACTCCACGTCGGTAACATCGTCACCGCTTGCGGCCTCGGAATTTCCGGCGTTTTGGGCGCCTGCAGCGTCAGCGGCCCCTTCGGCACCGCCTGCTTCTTGCTGGGCCTTGTACATTTCTTCCGAAGCGTTTTTCCAGGCCTCATTGATTTTTTCCAAACCGGCATTTACCGCGTCCAGGTCTTGTTCGCCGTGGGCTTTTTTAAGCTCCTCCAGCGCCTCCTCAATGGGCTTTTTCTTATCGTCGCTCAGTTTTTCGCCAAATTCTTTAAGCTGCTTTTCCGTTTGGAAAATCATGCTGTCGGCCTCGTTGAGCTTGTCGATTTTCTCTTTTGCCTTTTGGTCGGCGTCCGCGTTGGCTTCCGCTTCTTTTTTCATGCGGTCTATTTCATCTTGGCTCAAGCCAGAAGAAGCCTCGATACGGATGCTCTGTTCTTTACCCGTAGCCTTGTCTTTGGCGCTTACGTTGAGGATACCATTGGCATCTATGTCAAAGGTCACTTCAATTTGGGGTACCCCACGGGGCGCGGGCGGAATGTCGGCCAGTTGGAAACGACCGATGGTTTTATTGTCTTGCGCCATGGAGCGTTCCCCTTGAAGCACGTGGATATCTACCGAAGGCTGATTATCGGAAGCGGTGGAGAATACCTCTGACTTTTTAGTGGGGATGGTGGTATTTGCCTCGATGAGCTTGGTAAATACCCCACCCATGGTTTCGATACCCAGGGAAAGGGGCGTTACATCGAGGAGCAGGACATCTTTCACATCGCCGGTGAGTACCCCTCCCTGGATGGCAGCGCCCAGGGCCACTACTTCGTCTGGGTTTACCCCTTTGGACGGGTCTTTACCGAAGAATTTTTTGACGGCTTCCTGCACGGAGGGAATCCGGGTAGAACCGCCCACCAGGATTACCTGATCTATTTCATTTTTATCTACGCCGGCTTGTTTTAGGGCCGTTTCGCAGGGCTTAATGGTACGATTTACCAGGTCATCTACCAGCTGTTCAAATTTAGAACGGCTCAATTTGCGCACCAGGTGTTTGGGACCGCTTTGGGTGGCGGTGATATAAGGCAAATTGATTTCGGTTTCGGAAGAAGAGGAGAGCTCGATCTTAGCTTTTTCAGCCGCTTCTTTCAGGCGCTGCAGGGCCATGGCGTCTTGCTTAAGATCAATGTCTTCATCTTTTTTGAACTCCTCGGCCAGCCAATCGATCAGCGCTTGGTCAAAATCATCGCCACCCAGGTGGGTATCCCCATCGGTGGCCAGTACTTCAAATACGCCATCACCCAGTTCGAGGATGGACACGTCGTGGGTACCCCCGCCACAGTCAAACACGGCTACCTTTTGGTCATCTCCTTTCTTATCGATGCCATAAGCCAGCGAGGCAGCGGTGGGCTCATTAATTATGCGGCGTACCTTAAGGCCGGCTATTTCGCCCGCTTCTTTGGTAGCCTGGCGTTGCGAGTCGTTAAAGTAGGCGGGTACGGTGATCACCGCTTCGCTTACTGTTTCGCCGAGATAATCTTCGGCCGTTTTCTTCATTTTTTGAAGAATCATGGCGGAGAGCTCCTGGGGGGTATACTGGCGGCCATCAATTTCTACCCGGGGGGTATCATTTTCTCCTTTCTGGATGGCGTAGGGCACCCGCTCTATTTCTTTACTCACATTGGAGTAATTGCTTCCCATAAAGCGCTTGATGGAAGCGATGGTTTTATTGGGATTGGTGATGGCTTGTCGCTTGGCCGGATCACCGATTTTGCGTTCCCCTTCTTCTACAAAGGCAATTACAGAGGGGGTCGTTCTTTTTCCTTCGCTATTGGGAATTACCGTTGGCTCGTTGCCTTCCATTACAGCCACGCAGGAGTTGGTAGTTCCCAGGTCTATTCCTATTACTTTTCCCATTGGTTTATGATTCAGTGTTACTTATTTACTTTCTTGTTTTCGGGGCTGGTCTCAAGCTTTATGCCACCGGATAAGTGGGTGGTTTTCTTGTCAAACCTGGCAGTTTATTAGGCCCTTTGGGCCAAATGTGGGGCCTGCCAGTATGTCGAGATGTCAGGATATAAAGAGAGAAATGGGTGCCGTTATCGGTTTCACATTTGGCCGGCAGGCCCAAAAAAAAGCCGCCCGGGACAACCGGGCGGGCCAAAAGGAAAGGGAGCTAAGGCCTAATGGGCCACTTCGCTCATGAATTTGATCCGGAGGAGGCGGAGTTCTTCCTCGTCGTAGTCGCCGTCAAATTCCTCGTAAGCTTCGGTGAGGTCGGCGGTGTCGGCTTCCATAAAATATTCGTACACCTCTTCAATTTGTTCTTCGTCGAAGAGGTTTTCGAGGTGGTAGTCGATATTCACCTTGGTGCCGGAGTTGATAATGTGTTCGATTTCCGTTACCAGGTCTTGCATGGATAAGCCCTTAGAAGCGGCGATGTCTTCGAGGGGTAGTTTGCGGTCGGTATTTTGGATGATATAGACTTTAAGGCCGGATTTATTGACTACGGATTTCATGACGAAATCGTCGGGGCGGTCGATGTCGTTTTCTTCCACATGCCGCTCGATTAGTTCTACGAAGGGGCGGCCAAATTTGCGGGCTTTCCCTTCTCCCACGCCGGTGATCTTTTTGAGCTCCTCCATACTGGTGGGGTAGTACAGGGCCATTTCATTGAGGGAAGGTTCCTGAAATACCGCAAAGGGGGGCACGCCTTTTTCGCTGGCCACTTTGCGGGTGAGGTCTTTGAGGCGTTCAAACAGGGCTTGGTCCAGGGCGGTACCGCCGCGTTGCTGGGCCATTTCTACCTCTTGGTGGCCTTCGGCTTCGTAGTCGTGGTCTTTGGCTATCTTAAAGGAGTGGGGGTTTTTGATGAAAGCGCGGCCTTTATCGGTAAGCAGGAGGACGCCGTATTTTTCGATGTCTTTACGAAGCATTCCGCTCACCACGGCCTGGCGCACTACGCTGGTCCAAAATTTTGCGTCTTCGTTGGCCCCCTGATTGTATTGAGGGAGTGCTTCCACCTTGTGCTGCTTGAGGGTATTGTTGAGCCGGCCGGTAAGGATGCGCACCAGGCCATCGTCTTTGAAGCGCTCTCCGGAGGCTTGTGCGGTTTCCAGCACCAGTTTTACTTCATCTTGGGCCTCAAATTGATCTTTGGGGTGGCGGCTGTTATCGTCATTTTCTGCCCCTTCCCCGGTTTCGGGGTCAAATTCTTCGCCGAAATAATGGAGCAGAAATTTCCGCCGGTTCATGGCGGTTTCGGCGTAAGCGATCACTTCCTGGAGCAATTGCATGCCTACTTCCTGCTCGGAAACGGGCTTGCCCTGGAGGAATTTCTCCAGTTTTTCGATGTCTTTGTAGGCGTAGAAGGCCAGGCAGTGGCCCTCACCGCCATCTCTTCCGGCGCGGCCGGTTTCCTGGTAATAACTTTCCAGGCTTTTGGGCATATCGTGGTGGATAACGAACCGAACATCGGGTTTATCGATCCCCATGCCAAAGGCAATGGTAGCTACGATGACGTCCACCTCTTCTTTGAGAAACTTGTCTTGATGCCGGGAGCGGGTGGCGGCGTCCAGGCCGGCATGGTAGGGGAGGGCGTTGAGTCCGTTCACTTGCAGGGTTTGGGCCAGGCCTTCCACTTTTTTGCGGCTCAGGCAGTAGATGATGCCACTTTTGCCCTGGTTTTGTTTTACGTAGCGGATGATGTCCCGGTCTACGTTGGCCGTTTTGGGGCGTACTTCATAAAAGAGGTTGGGGCGATTGAAGGAGGCTTTAAAAACCTGGGCTTTTTCCATTCCCAGGTTTTTTTGGATATCGCTTTGCACCTTAGGAGTGGCGGTAGCGGTGAGGGCCATCACGGGCTGGCGCCCGATGCGGTCCATGATGCTGCGGAGATTGCGGTACTCGGGCCGGAAATCGTGACCCCATTCGGAGATGCAATGGGCCTCGTCGATGGCGTAGAAGGAAATTTGGGCCCGGCTGAGGAAATTGATGTTTTCCTCTTTAGTGAGGGATTCCGGCGCCACGAAGAGTAATTTGGTGACACCGTGCATGATATCGGAGCGCACCCGCATGGTTTCGCGTTTGGTGAGCGAGCTGTTAAGGACGTGAGCCACGCCGTCTTGCTCGGCGATGCCCCGGATGCTATCCACCTGGTTTTTCATTAGGGCAATAAGGGGCGACACGACGATGGCTACCCCGTCGGTCACCAGGGCAGGCAGCTGGTAGCAAAGGGACTTGCCACCGCCGGTGGGCATGATAACGAAAGAATCGTTGCCCGCCAGTAAATTTTCGATTACGGCTTCCTGGTTGCCTTTAAATTGATCAAACCCGAAGAGTTCTTTCAGATGCTCGCGGGCCGTGAGTGTGGAGGTCTTCACTATCCGTCAGTAATTTAAATCCAGTTTATAAAGGTACTATAAACGCTGAAAAACAAAAATAGATTGCGGCTTTTTTTGCAACAGGCCTCATTTGAAAAGTTCCCACCTTTGCAGCCACCTAATTAAAGAAGTGCAATTATACGATGGCGCGGAAGACTGAGGAAGCCCAGGGAGGGATGTCTTTTTTACAGCACTTGGAAGTGCTGCGCTGGCATCTGGTGCGTTCGGTAGTGGTTATACTCGCCGGCGCGGTGGGGGTGTTTTTGGCCAAAGACCTGGTCTTTGACGGGATTATATTTGGCCCCCGTCAGGTAGACTTTTACACCTACCGCTTTTTTTGCCAAATGACCCAGCGCCTGGGTATCCAGGAAATTTTCTGCCTGGAAGAGATGCCCTTCGAGATCCTGAATACCCGTATGGCGGGGCAGTTCAGCATGCACATTTTGGTGGCGCTGATCGGCGGCTTTATCGTAGCCTTTCCCTATGTGCTGTGGGAGTTCTGGCGCTTTGTGAAGCCCGGGCTCCGTCCCGGGGAGCGCAGTTTGAGCCGCTGGGTGCTCTTTTTCGGCGGTGTTCTTTTCTTGCTGGGCATTCTTTTTGGCTATTATCTGATCGTGCCGCTTTCGGTGCAGTTTTTGGGCACCTATTCCATTAGTGCGCAGGTAAAAAACCTGATCGACCTCAATTCCTACATCGGTATGGTAAGCAAAGTGGTGCTTTCTACCGGCCTTATCTTTGAGTTGCCGGTTATAACTTATTTTCTCGCCCGGGCAGGGATTATTACGCCGCAAGGAATGCGTCAGTATCGCCGCCATGCGCTGGTGGTGATTCTCTTGCTTTCGGCCATTATCACCCCCCCGGACATCGCCAGCCAGGTTTTGGTATGCCTGCCCATCATCCTTCTTTACGAGCTAAGCATTATGATCACCGCCCGGGTACACCGGCGCCTGGAAACCACCCAAGCGGAAAATGCGGCCAGCCCGCCCACTAAAAACCCCTAAATGAGACTAAAAGCCGAAAACCTCGTAAAACGTTACGGTAAAAACCCGGTGGTAAAAGACGTAAGCTTCTCCGTAGAGCAGGGGGAAATCGTGGGCTTGCTGGGCCCCAACGGCGCGGGCAAAACCACAAGCTTTTACATGGTGGTGGGCCTGGTAAAGCCCTCTTCCGGGAAGGTGTTCCTGGATCAGGAAGATCTTACCCGGGCGCCCATGTACCGCCGAGCCCAAAAAGGCCTGGGCTATCTGGCCCAGGAGGCTTCCGTTTTTCGAAAGCTATCGGTGGAAGACAATATTCACAGCATTTTGCAGCTTCGCAACTTGAGCAAAAAAGCGCAAAAAGAGCAGCTGGAGGGGCTTTTGGAAGAGTTTGGCCTCCAGCATATCCGCAAAAATCGGGGCGATCTCCTCTCGGGCGGCGAACGGCGGCGGACCGAAATAGCCCGGGCCCTGGCCGTGGCGCCCAATTTTATTTTGCTCGATGAGCCTTTTGCTGGCGTGGACCCTATCGCCGTAGAAGACATTCAAGAAATCGTGCTGCGCCTTAAGGAGCGCAAAATCGGTATTCTGATAACGGATCATAACGTCCAAGAAACGCTGGCCATTACCGATCGGACTTATTTGATGTTTGAGGGCGAAATTCTCAAATACGGTACTGCCGAAGAACTGGCGGCGGACGAGCAGGTGCGCAAGGTGTATCTGGGCCAAAATTTTGAACTGCGTAAAAAGCGTGATCAGCTGACCAGCCGGAGCTAAATAAAGCCCTTCCTTTTCGGAGCTAAGTACCGCGGTAGGCCGCCCGGCGCAGCCGGTCGTTTATGGCCCGGCCCAGACCTTCTTCTGGAAAGGTTTCGGCCAGGATTTGCTTTACCTGGGGCTCGGCGCTTAGTTTGCGCAGGGCTGCGAATAGGCGCGTAGCGGCTGTTTCTAAATCCCCTTCCGGTGAAAGCACCTCTTTTAAATATTCCGGGTGATCCGCCGGGGCGCGCCGAAAGCACAGCAGGCCTGTACGGGGGGCCTCGGGAATAATCCCGGGCAGCCGCTCCACCAGCTCCAAAGGTTTGCCCGGGGAATAATGAGCACTCAACATACCGGGGGCGCGAGGATTACTGGCAGAATGGGCGTTTACTGCGGGCTTATGTCCCAGGGCCTTCGTGAGGGCTTCCAGGGAAAGCCCCCCTAAGCGCAGCACTCTGGCCTGTTTCCCGCTAAGATCTACAATGGTGGACTCCACCCCCACGGCGCATTGGCCCCCATCCAGGATCAGGGGAATGCGCTCGCCCAGCTGGTCCGCCACATGATCGGCGGAGGTGGGGCTCAGCCGGCCAAATATGTTGGCACTGGGAGCCGCCAGGGGGAAGGGGAGGTCGCTTAGCAATTGCTGCGTAAGGGGGTGCCGGGGTATGCGGATCCCTACCGTGCTATGCCCAGCGGTGACGATATCGGGTATCAGGGCCTTTTTGGGCAAAATATAAGTTAAGGGACCAGCGCCAAAATACCGGTAGAGCCGTTCGAAAGCAGGCGGTAGAGCCGCCACGTATTGGGCCATATCCTCGCCCTGGGCGAGATGTACGATCAGTGGATCAAAGGCGGGCCTTTCTTTAACGGTAAAGATATGACTCACGGCCTTCGGATCTAGGGCATTGGCCGCCAGGCCGTAAACGGTCTCCGTAGGGATGGCCACCAACTGGCCTTGGGCCAGCAACTCAGCGGCCTGGAGAAGGTCCTGGGTTTGGGTTGCGGCCATTAGAAGAGGTCTTGCGAATTGAAAGCGCCGAAGCCCACCAGGCGGTCGTAGCGGGCACCCAGTTCCCGGTTGTACACCAGAATTTGGTAGGTGTTTTGCGTCTCCCAGTGGCTGCCTTCCAGGCTTTCCAAATCTACGCCCCGAGCGGGCTTATCGGGGAGCTGAGCATACATGTAGTTATAATATCCTTGCTTGAGGTAAGCTTGCAGGCGGTAGGCACCGGCCTTTTGATCATACTGCATCCTAAATTCCGGACGAAGCTTCCAGGTGGAGAGCTCGCCAAACACATACACAGGGCGGGGAAGGGGGCCCTCAGGGCGGCTTAGATAAAAGTTTACCAGGGCATAGTCGGCCGTGGTTTCGCTGTTGCCAGCATCCAGGCGGCGAACCCGGTACTGCCCATCGATATCCGGCCAGGTAGAGTAAGCCGAGCTGGTGCGGGGGCGCCCCTTGGCCAGGTACACTTCAAATTTATCAGTGCGCTCTATGTTGCGCACGTTTTGACTTAAGCTCTGGAGGTTTTTGATATCAAAAAAGCGAAACTCATTGCCCCCGGCAAAGGTGTTCTCTTTATCGTATTGATAAACCAGCGCCCCCTGCTGCACAAAGCGCGGCTTAAGATCGGTGAGGGCATTGTCATAACGCTGGTTTTGCAGAACGTGCACTTGCAGGTCCTGATAAGGGTTTTGGATGTTGTAATTGGGGTGGTTCACGGTGAAGTCTATTTCCTGATGGGTGTTCATCAGAGACACGGCATTCGGTCGCTTGACGGTGGCCCCTACGGATACCAGCTCCTCGTATACCATAAACCGCCGGGTGATCACCGGTTGACTCTGATAGCCATCTCGATACACTAAAAGTAAGTAGTTTCCTGATTTTGTGAATTTTATTTTATCGTTGGGGAGCGTCAACCGGTAATGGGTGTAAGGGATCAGCGCATTGATGGAATAGGTATAATCAGTAATGTAGTCGTTGGTCAAATTGGCGAGATACTGGGAGCTCATCAAATCGCTGGGCTGCCAGTCGGCATTACAGTGGATCACCGTATAGCTATATTCCACATAGTCTTCGTAAAGGTCATCAAAGGAAAAGAGGAGCCGCTCCCCGCTGTTCAGGGCAATAACCGGAAATCCCCGGTTGGCCCCTAACGGGGAGAGGCGCACACTACGCAGGCCTTGTTGATAAACGTGGTCAGAATAGCGCAAGGGGCCGTTTTCGTAGAAAGGCGTATCGCTATACTGGCCGCTTAAGGGGCCGTTGGCCAAAAGTGCACCGAGCAACAGTAGTAAGAATCGAGGCTTCATGAGCTGTTGGTAAAATCGTTTGAGCAGTCCCTTGCTCTGCTTTTTATGCCTTAATTTTGCATTACTTTAGAGCAATTCTAAATAAGCAGGAAGAGGCACGCCAGTGGCGGGACTTCCTATTTTTGCCCGACCAAAGTAAATTAGAATTTTGATTTACATCAAA
>CAJXMS010000055.1 GCA_913056475.1 uncultured Bacteroidota bacterium | reverse complement strand
CTTTCCATCCGTAAAAGGAGACCCCGCCCTGCTGCTCTTTCAGCTCGACTTGCAGGGCCTGGCCGTATCCGGCGGCAGTGCCTGCGCTTCCGGCAGCCACAAAGGTTCCCACGTACTGGAAGCCCTCTATCCGGAAGAAACCCAGCCCGTTTTGCGCTTTTCGCCTGGGAAAGACACCACCACGGAAGAGATAGAGCAGGCCCTGAATACCGTACAGCAGGTCTTGACGTCGGCTTAGCCCTCTTTTTTGAGGCCTCGCGGCCAAATGTGAATTGGGGCGAAATATTAAGTTTACATGAATTTTTGGCCTGGGGCCTAAGTTTTGGCTATTTTTCGGGCTCCAACCAGGGATTAAAAAAGGATGACCAAAAAACTCTATTTGATCCGGCACGCCAAAAGTAGCTGGAAAGAAGCGCAAATAGCCGATATAGACCGGCCACTCAAAGGCCGGGGCGTGCGGGATGCCTACAACTCTTCCCAGTGGCTGGCCCAGCAGGATGCTTTTCCCGACCTGATGCTCTCCAGCCCCGCTACCCGGGCCGTGCACACCGCCCTGATCTTTGCCAAAAACCTGGACTACGCCTACCGGGATATTCAGATTGAAAAAGGTATCTACGAAGCCTCCACCGCCCAGCTTGGCCAGATCGTTAAACAACTAGACGACCGCTACCAGAGGGTCTTCCTATTTGGCCACAATCCCACCATTACCCAATTTGTCAATTCCTGCATCGATCATCGCATTGACAATGTTCCTACTACCGGCATAGCCTGCCTTAAATTTGAGCTCGAAAAATGGGCCAGCATCGGTAAAGAAGCGGAACTGGTCTTTTTCGATTACCCCAAAAGGAGAAAGCCCAAGTGAATTACCCCTCCAGCCACCGGATCATCGCACGGGATATTTCCTGGCTAGCCTTTAACGAACGGGTGCTGCAAGAAGCCCTGGACCCCACCAATCCCCTCATAGAACGCCTCCGTTTTCTGGGCATCTACTCCAGCAACATGGATGAGTTTTTCCGGGTACGCTACGCCAGCATGAAGCGGCTTACCCAGTACACCAGCAAAAACCAGCGGCGGCTCGGGGATATGGCCCCCGAAGAAGTGCTCGCCGAAATATCGGCCAAAGTGCTCGATATGCAGGCCCGCGCCCAGGAGGTAAACGACCAGCTGATGGATGAGCTCTCGGAAAAGCAGATCGAGTTCATCAACGAAAATCAGCTCACTTCCCGCCAAAAAGACTTTGTGCGGCGCTTTTTCATCGAAAAGGTCAGTCCTTCTGTTTTTACCCTTATTCTGGAAGACGAATCAAAAATACCGGAACTGCGGGACAAGTCCATCTACCTGGCCATCCGCATGTTTAGGAGAGAAAACCCCGAGGAGCCCGACTATGCCCTCATAGAAGTACCGGCCGATCTGGTGGGCCGCTTCGTGGTACTGCCCCGCTACGGCAAGCAGTACGTGATGCACCTGGAAGACTTGATCCGCTATAACCTGGAGTATATCCTCTTTATTTTCAATATCCAAAAAATAGAGGCCCATACGGTAAAAATAACCCGCGATGCCGAGCTAGACCTGGACGACGATGTGTCGAAAGGCTTCCTGGAAAAAATGAGCAAATCGGTCAAAAACCGCCGCATAGGCGAGCCGGTGCGCTTCGTGTACGACAAGGACATCAGTCCCGACATCCTCAAATTTCTGGTCAAGCGGATGTCCATGGACAATTACGACAGCTTGATAGCCGGGGGGCGATATCACAATAAAAAAGACTACATCAAATTTCCCAACATCGGCGACAAGGAGCTGGAATTTGCCCCCATGCCGCCCCTCGCTCACCCCGATTTGGACATGGACCGCAGCATTTTGCAGGCCATCAGCAAGCGGGACATCCTCTTGTTTTTACCTTATCACAGTTTTAGCTATTTCATAAGGGTACTGCGGGAAGCTGCCATCGATCCCCAGGTGCGCAGCATTTCCGCCACGCTATACCGGCTGGCGGATCAGTCGCGGGTCGTATCGGCCCTGGTGAATGCTGCCAAAAACGGCAAAGAAGTAACCGTGCTGGTAGAACTACAGGCCCGCTTTGATGAAGAGGCCAATATCAAATGGAGCGAAAAACTACAAACCGAGGGCGTACAGGTGATCTTTGGCGTATCGGGCCTCAAAGTGCACAGCAAAATGGTGCTCATCACCCGAGAAGAAGAAGGTAAGCTGCGCCGCTACGCCAGCCTGGGTACGGGTAATTTTAACGAATCTACCGCCAAGCTCTACACCGACTACCATCTCCTTACCAAGCACCGGGGTATTACCAAAGATGTGGAAAGGGTCTTTGACTTCCTGCAGCATAACTACCGGGTGCACCGCTACCGGCACCTCCTGGTATCGCCCCACTACACCCGGAAGGGATTCCTACGGCTCATCGACGCCGAAATTGAGCAGGCTAAGCGGGGGCACTACGCCAGTATCAAAATCAAGCTCAATAGCCTCAGTGATGTGAAGCTGATCGAAAAGCTTTACGAGGCGAGCTCCTACGGTGTGAAAATCCAGTTGATCGTGCGCGGCATTTGTTCGCTCATCCCCGGCGTACCCGGTATGAGCGAAAATATAGAGGCGATCAGCATCCTGGACCGCTTTCTGGAGCACTCCCGCCTCTTTATCTTCGAAAATAATGGGGCACCCAAATACTTCCTGGGCTCAGCCGACTGGATGCCGCGCAACCTCGACTACCGGGTGGAAGTGACCACACCGGTATACGATAAAAACATCAAAAAACAACTGCGGGAGCACTTTGACATCCTCTGGAAGGACAATGTTAAATCCCGCTATCATAACGAGGCGATGGACAATCAGTATCGCGTCCTGAAAGGACCTAAAATCCGCTCCCAGTACGCGCTCTACCAGTACGTAAAAAAGCAATTGAAAAAAGGCTCGTGAATATTCATAAGATCGCCGCCATAGACATCGGCTCCAACTCGGTCCGCCTTTTGGTAGCCAATGTGCTGGAAAACGGAAAAAAGGTGGTTTTCAAGAAATCCTCCCTTACGCGATTGCCCATCCGGCTGGGCGAGGACTCCTTTGGCCGGCAGGCCATATCCGAAGAAAGAACCGACCTGCTGGAAACGGGCATGGAAGCCTACCAAAAGATAATGGCCGTGCACGGGGTAAGCCATTACCGGGCCTGTGCTACTTCGGCCCTGCGCGAAGCCCGAAATGGCCCGGCGGTGGTGGAGCGTATCCGGCAAAATACCGGAGTGAATATAGAACTGATCGATGGGCAGGAGGAGGCCCGGCTGATCTTTCAGGGCGATTTTTTGGATAATCTGAAAGGGCAGGCCAAAAACTTTCTCTACATAGATGTGGGCGGGGGGAGTACAGAACTGACGCTTTTTGAAGGGCAAAAACCCCGGGCAAGCCGCTCTTTCCCTATCGGGACCATCCGCTTGCTCCAAAAGCAGGTGAAGCCCGCCCAGTGGACCGAAATGGGCGAGTGGATCCAACGGCATGCAGCGCGGCTCAGTGGCCTGATGATGGTGGGCTCCGGAGGAAATATCAACCGCACCTTTAAACTAAGCGAAAAGAAAAAAGGCCAGCCCATGGACCTGGCCGAACTGCGCGCCATTAAAGCCGATCTGGAGCAGTATGAGCCCGAAGAACGAATGATCCGCTTTGACCTGAACCCCGACCGGAGCGACGTGATCACCCACGCGCTGGAGATTTATACCCGCGCCACGGAATGGGCCGGGGCCCACCAGATGATCGTGCCCAAAAAGGGCCTGGCCGATGGCATGGTGCGGGATCTCTATGCAGGGAATTTACAATAGATTGAAGCAGGGAAATGGCTTTCACTGACGGTTCCCTCTTCCCACAAGAAGGGCAGGTAGGCGGGACCCCAAAGGCTACCCAAAAGCCAATATTGGGATTTGTCGCTACGAAAGGCTTGTTTCCGACCCGTGAAGGGGGTGGTCCCCAAGAATCTGATTTATAGCAAGCTCCCCTGTGCGCCTCCCTGGGAAGGAGGGGGGCGTCCTTATGCCAGTTAAGGAGGTAGATATGTCGCGGCGGCGCCCATTTCACCGTTAAAAAATTCCTAGATGCCCCCCCCCCTATATCCCTCCAGGGGGGAACCACATTCCGGCCCCATTATGAGGACTTCGACGGTGCCTTGTCTCGCTTTTAGCGAAGCCTTGCCTGGCTCTTGGCCCCACCGCAGCGCCACCGCTTAGCTCATCTTACCTTAAAACCTTTATAGATTTAAATTATCATTTATAATTTGTGTTAACAATTAATTATATTTACCTTTGCCAACGCATAAAAAAACAAGTTATGGCAGTAGTAAAAGCAAGCGATCAAGATTTTCAAGACCAACTCAAGCAACACGACCGGGTGGTAGTTAAATATTTTGCCAACTGGTGTGGCATGTGCAAGATGTTTGCCCCCAAATACAAGCGGCTAAGTGAGGAAGAAGAACATGGCGACGTGCTCTTCCTGGATGTCAATGCGGAGGAAAGTCCGGAAGCCCGCAAAATGGCCGGGGTAAGCAACCTTCCGTACCTGGCCGCCTTTAAAAACGGCGAGCTGGTAGAAGGCAGCCCCAGTAATAAAGAGGAATACCTGCGCAAGCTCATAGCCGCTACCGAGGCTTAGGGGCTAAGGGCCGCGGCCTTTTTCCTTTAGGCGGTCCGGCCCTTCATAAAGTCTTCGAGAATAAGCGCGGCGCTGATGGCATCTTTACTGCCTTTGGCGCGGCGCTTTTCTTTTTTCACCCCGGAAGTGACCAGGGCCTGGGCGGCCCGCTTACTGCTAAATCGTTCATCCTGCCAGTGCAGAGGCAAGTCCGGAAAGGCCTTTTTTAGGGCCTCATACCACCGCCGGGTGCGCGCCGAGTTGTCCGAGTCACCACCGTCCAGGGCGCGCGGCTCGCCCAGGATAAGCGCCTCGGGGGGCTCTGCTTGAAACCACTTTTTTAGATAATCCAGCAGCGCTCCGGTGGCCACCACCTCACGGGGGGAGGCGATCATTTGCAGCGGATCCGTCTCCGCTATGCCGCTCCGCTTGCCTCCTATGTCCAATGCTACCAGTTTGCCCACCGCTGCTTACTTTTGGCCAAATTTAAGACGGAATAGCTCGATGGAAGATAAGCGCGCTGCAGAAGTAGAAAAAGCCTGGGGAAACCGGGAACAGCTCAAAGACCCCGAAACCGTAAAAATGCTGGAAGGCATCATCGAAGACCTGGACAAGGGCCAGTTACGTTGCGCCGTGCCTACTGAGCAAGGCTGGCAGGTAAACGAGTGGGTAAAAAAAGCGGTGATCCTCTACTTCCCCACCCGCCAGATGGAAAAATCGCAGGCCGGCCCGCTGGAATTTCACGACAAAATACCCCTCAAGAGCGAATACCAGAAACGGGGCATCCGCGTAGTTCCGCACGCCATTGCCCGCCACGGCGCCTACGTGGCCAGCGGAGTGGTGATGATGCCCAGCTATGTAAACATTGGCGCTTACGTAGACAGCGGCTCCATGGTAGATACCTGGGCCACCGTGGGCAGTTGTGCCCAAATCGGTAAAAACGTGCACCTCAGCGGCGGCGTAGGCATTGGCGGTGTTCTGGAGCCCGTTCAAGCCAGCCCGGTGATCATTGAGGACAATTGCTTCATCGGTTCCCGCTGCGTGGTAGTGGAAGGCATCCGGGTAGAAAAAGAAGCCGTGCTCGGGGCCAACGTAGTGCTCACCGCCAGCACCAAAATCCTGGATGTCACCGGCAGCGAACCCCGCGAAATAAAAGGGCATATCCCCGCCCGCTCGGTGGTAATTCCCGGCACCATGCCCAAAGCATTCCCCGCCGGAACCTACCAGGTGCCCTGTGCCCTGATCATCGGTACCCGGAAGGAAAGCACCGATAAAAAAACCTCCCTCAACCAAGCCCTGCGGGAATTTGATGTAGCGGTGTAAGTTTTGATTTTAGCCGAAAGACCAATCGGGGCTCATCCCCCCCAAACTTCTGCTCATCATCCCCTCCCGTCTAAGGCCTATCATCTAATATCTAAGGTCTAAGGTCTAAAGCCCCTCACACGATCATCTCCACACAACCCGGCACCACCTCCACTACTAAACGCTTGCGAGCGCCCATGACCTCGCCATCTATCTGAAACGGCTGGGGTACATTGAGCTGCACCTCCAGCTTTCGGCACTGGTGCAAGCTCAGGTGGGGGCTGTCTTCATCCAGCAGGTCTAAAAAATGCCGCGTTACCTTGGAAAAGCTAAGTTCATGTAGCACGCAGACCTCAAACCGGCCATCGTCCGGCTGGCCCACCGAGTTGAGGGCCGCGCCGGTGCCGTAATGGCGAGCATTGGCCAGGGCTATCATTAAAGAGGTGTAGGCAAATTGCGAACCATCCATTCGCAGATGTGCCCGGAAAGGCGCCTGCTGCCACAGCACCTGGCTCACTCCGCTGGCATAGGCCAGGAAGCCCCGTCGCCCACTTTCCTCAAAGTGGCGTACCAGCGCCGCATTCAAGCCCAGGTCGCTGATATGAAAGCCGTAATGCTGTCCGTCAAAGCAAAGCATATCACAGGGCCGGGTAACCCCCTTTTCCAGCCGGGCAAAGGCCGCCGGCAGTTCGCCGGGCAGGGCCAGTTCCTCTGCCATACCATTGGCCGAGCCCCGCGGAATATGCCCCAGTAAGAGGTGGTACTGCCGGCAGAGGTTGGCCGCCATTTGCAGGGTTCCATCCCCCCCTACGGCCACCAGGGTCCCCACCTTTTCGTTTTCGATTATTTCCCGGATATTCGCTTCATCCGCTTTTCCGGTGGTCAGGTAATGCCGGGAAGAGGCATCCAACCGTTCACCCCAGTTTTTCACGGCCTCCAAAAGGGGCTCCACCGGGTGTCCACCGGCGATAGGGTTGATCACAAAAAGCACCGTACCCCGCATTGGCTTAAATTTCCATGGGCTTAAAACCGCTAAAATTACGATGATTTCCGCGCCGCCCAATCCCCAGCATAAGCACGTAAGCGGTTCCTGGCCGCGCCGGCAGCTCAAGCGAGCCCTTCGCTACGTCAATTTTCCCTTCCTCCTCACCTACCGCGGTTACGGCCACGCAGAGCGCGTTTGCATCCAGGGGCATGTCTTCCGCGGCATGGCCCTCCAGCGGCCCACCCGGCGCAAGCGCAGCCTGCGCCAGCTCATCACCCTCATCAAGATGTTTACCGTCCGCACCATCCCTCAGGCACGGGTAGGTTTGCAGTTTAGGCCTGGCGGCCAAATGTGGACCGCCACCACCGATGATGCCGGATTCTTTCAATTTGAGCTCCCGCCCCCCCAGCAAGCCCCCGGATGGCACTGCGCACAGGTAACATTGCTCGAACACGAATATCAGCCCGAGCGAGAGATCAGCGTTTCGGCCGAATATTACCAGACGGGACCCGTACCCTACGGCGTCATTTCCGATATAGATGATACCCTGCTGGTAAGCCACATCGGCAAATTCTGGCGCAATGCCTACCTCCTGCTCACCCGCAGCAGCACCGGGCGTAAGCCCTTCCGGGGCGCCGTAGAGCTCTACTGTGCTCTCACCGAAGATCAAGTGCCCCCGCGCCCCCTCTTTTACGTCTCCAGTTCCGAGTGGAACCTCTACGAATTCCTCCTGCGCTTTATGCAGCACCACGGCCTCCCCCAGGGTATTTTACAACTGCGCGACATCAAAGACCACTGGCGCGACTTCTTCCGGCCCGAGCAACGCCACCACCGGCACAAGCTGGAAAAAATGCGCCACCTCCTGCAGTTCTTTCCCCAGCTTTCTTTTCTCTTGCTGGGCGACAATTCCCAGCAAGACCCTGCCCTGTACCGCGAGCTGGCCGAAGCCTTCCCCCAGCAGGTCAAGGCGGTTTACATTCGCCAGGTACGCCGGCGGCGCCGTGCCTACGCCGAGCAGCACTTGCAGGCCATCCGGCAGCAGGGTATCCCCGCTCGCCTTTTTCAGCACAGCGCGGAAGTGCATGATCATGTTAAAAAACAGGGCTGGGTGTAAAAAAATAAGGCCTCCCCCCAAGGTCCCGTGGCCGCTAGGCTGAAGCGGTACGGGATCCGGTTGAGGCGCCTTCCTTTAAAAACATAAAAAATGTTTGTCTTTGCGTTGGCATTTAACGGTGTAAGGGACAGTTTCTGGCATGCGCGGAAACCTGTCAGGTCTTTCCTGAGCAGCCTTTGGGTCCTGACAGGTTTTGGTGGGACAAAAGCTCCCTCGCGCACGGTTGTAGCGCGGGCGCATTGTACTTGTAGCCACACTTTTTTGATTAGCAGAATCTACTCTAATGCTCGCGCCACTGTCATGCAGAGTGCCTCGCGTCGCCGGCAGCGAGGCGAGGTGTATCGAAGCATGCCTGCCGGGGGGGAAAACAATCGTGGACTCTCTTTTTTAAGGACCACCCTTCGATACAATTTGCCTCGCCTACAGCGAGCCAAATCACTCAGGGTGACATTCCCTTCGATACAATCCGTCTCGCTTGCAGCGAGCCAAATCACTCAGGGAGGTGATCTGACAGGTTACGCAGCAACCGGGCCCCATCAAAACGACGTTTCTTGGGAAACGTCGCTACGAAAGGATGTTCTCGTCCTGAGAAGAGGCTCCTACCGGCGGGGAACTTGTTTTCTCAACTCATCAACCCCATCAACTTCTTCAAAACCCCATCAACTTATCAACCATAAGAGCCCCATAAGGTCGCACGCCCCAACCAACAACCAGGCATCTCCCCTGCCCTTTGTCCCCAGCTCCGCCACCTCTCAAACAAATAAACCCGCCCGGCTGTCTTATGGCTGATCAACGCAAGCAAGACCATGAAGCGATTTACTTCCCTTTTCTTTTTGATGGCCCTTATCGTAGCCTGTGATGGTGAGCCTTACACCGAAAACGACGTTCAGGCCGAGCGCGCCAGTCTTCCCCGCGACGAGGCCCCCCACTTCAAAAACTCCCTCGAATGGTGGTACTTTACCGGCCACTTGTACACCGCTGATAGCAGCCGCCGCTTTGGTACGGAGTACGTCTTTTTCCATACCACCCCCAGTGCCGGGCAGGACTTTCTCATATTGAATTACGCCCTTACCGACCCCATACAGGACCAATTTTATTACGATGTAGACTTTAATAAACTGGACCAATTCCTGGGCGATAGCCTGCCCCTCCAATTGGCCACGCAGGACGGCGAGCTCAGCGCTTCCTTAAAAGGGCAAATGGGAAATTACGACCTCAGCGGTCAAATGGAAGCACACCCCGTGGGCATGGAACTTACTACCCAGCCCCAAAAGCCCGTGATGCTCCACGATGGGACCGGCTATGAAGATTACGCCGGCCTCGCCCGGGCGGGGTACTACAGCTTTCCGCGGCTGCAAGCCCAGGGCGATCTCTATCTGAAAGGCGACACCCTCTCCGTTCACGGCACCCTGTGGTACGACCGCCAGTGGGATTGTCTGGGCGTGTGGAGCACCAAGGTAGGTTGGGATTGGTTTTCCGTCCAGCTGGAAAACCCCCGGGAAGAACTTATGCTCTACCAGCTGCACTCCCTTCCGGGCGATAGCATCATAACCATGGGCGGCACCTACTTTAGCGCCGATAGCCAGCAAGTAGAGCTGCGCCCGGAGCACATCGAAATAAGCTCCGGACAGCCCTGGGAAAGCCCCGAAACGGGAAGCGTGTATCCGCAGTGCTGGAATATCCAAATAGACACCCTGGACCTTAGTCTGGAGGTAGAATCGGAGCTCAAGCCCCAGGAACTGGAAATGAGCTACATGCTGGCCATGAGTGTCCACTACTGGGAAGGCATGGTCCAGGCCAAAGGCCGCCTCCGGGGCAAGCCCGTCAAGGGCCAGGGCTACGTAGAAATGACCAATCGTTAGCGGCGGCCCTTCATAGCCCGGTCCATTTCGCGCTTAAGGTCTTTTTCCTTGAGGCTGTGGCGCTTATCGTAGGTTTTCTTTCCCTGGGCCAGAGCGATCTTCATTTTGGCCAGTCCCTTACCATTGATGTACAAAGCCAGCGGCACAATGGTGCGGTTGCCTTTTTCCACCTGATCCTCCCATTTTCCCAGCTCCCTCTTATGAAGCAGTAGCAGGCGTTCGCGCAGGGGCTCATGGTTTTGGATATTGCCATGGTCGTACTCGGCTACGTGCATATTTTTAACGTAAAGACGGCCTTCCTTGAAATAGCAATAACTTTCGGGGAGGCTGGCCTTGCCCTGCCGGATGGCCTTTATCTCCGTACCCTGGAGCTTAATACCCGCCTCCAGCGTGTCGAGAATTTCATAATTGAACCGTGCTTTGCGGTTTTTAATGTAGATGCCGTCCTTTGTCGCCATAGGGGTACAAAGGTAGCGGTCGTGCTTTATCCGCTCCTCTTCCGGCATAAAGGAAGTTGTTCGAAGCTATTTTTATAATTTTCATACTTTTATCTTGCTCATTTTACCGATTCACATTTGGCCTGCGGCCAAATGTACCCACCCCCCCACCTGAAAAACCTTACTTATGCTTGATAAACTGACCCTGGCCGGCGAGTTT
>CAJXMS010000054.1 GCA_913056475.1 uncultured Bacteroidota bacterium | reverse complement strand
CTTGCTATCTTCCAGGCGCCAGGTAGTTTCCTGGGGGGCGTTATTGGTCCGCAGGCGGAGTTCTAGCGTAGTGGGCAGCACTGGCGTTTCGGCCAGGTCGCTGTACCGCTTATTGTTAAAGCTCACCTCATCGGTCATCCCAGCGGGCAGGGCCACCCGGGCCTGAAAGCGCACCGGCTTCCAGCTCGTCCAGTAAGCCAGGCTGTCCATAGGAAGCTGGAGGGTATCTTGTCCCATGGGCTCCAGAGTGGGAATAGGCTCCTGAAAGGGAAAGGCGTTGCCCTCTATTCCGTAGTGTAGCGTGGCTCCGCTTACCGTCTGCCCGCCCCGGTTGCTCACCACCACCTGCGCCTGGCCACATACGGGGTTAAGGCGCGCGTATTCATCCGCCCGGGAGGGCTGCAGGATGGCCTCTACTGCCAGGTCGTGCTGGTGATGGAAGTCGCCGTACTGGATCAACTGCGTACTCAAGTTATAATTAGCGGGCACCTCGCCGCTGGGTACGGTATAGCTGTAGGCCTCTATGTCCACGTTTACGCCCAGCGTATCCCCGGTCAGGTGCGGCGTAAGATCGTGGTCATAGCGGCGCACCCGGTCGCCCGGGCACCAGTTGGCCCGGTCATACAGCCAGGTACCCGCTTGGGGAAACACCGGATTGGCGCCACAATCGGGCCGCCACATGGCCTGGCGCGCTACGGTTTGCCCGCCTACCTTTACCAGATAGTCTTTCTCGCAGAATTCCGCGCAGTTGAGCGCATTCACAAAGCCGTGGCCCGAGGGCGCATTGCGCAGCGTCACCGCCTGCGTCCGGTCGTGCAGCGGTACCTGCCGGGGGGGCTGGTGCTTATTCTCAAATGCCGTACTGGAAATGTAATTGCCCTTTCCCTGGTACAGATTGTTTATTTCCAATACTTCTCTCGGCGGCTTTCCTTCTATCATCAAAAAATCAAGCGTAGCGCTAAAACCACTCGACCAGCCCTGGTAAAACACTTCCAGCTCTACCGAATCGCGCAGCAAGGGATAATAATCGGTCACATCAAAATAAAACACGCGGCTCCAGTCCTGGGCCAAGTTCCCGCCATAAGGCGTGATCACTTTAGCCATTTCCACCCTTTCGCGCTCCGGAAAATAGCGCCAGGTGGTATCCACCACTAGTGGCTGCTGGCTGATGGTGTCGATGCTGCTCACCGCGCTATCGGTGCGCCCGGTTTGCCGAAAAAGACTGACCAGGGTGGTGTAATCCCAATCACTGCAGCCCCCCGTAGCGCAGCCCAGCTCATAGCGCAGCCAGATACGGTGGAAAGAGTGAGTGCTATCCGGAAATTCCGCCCATGCCCGGTAACCTTCATACCAGGTCATATCCACGTTTTGATGGGCTTTTACCAGGGTAGTATCCCCGGGACCCGCCCAGAGGGCAGGAAGGGTAAGCAGAAAAGCAAGCAGTAATCCGTAGCGCATGGGGAATTCATTTTGGGTATTCTCCGCAAAGCTACCTAAATCTCCGCGCTTCGTCCGCTTGCCTGTAGGCACGGGCTTTTTAGGCCTGGCGGCCAAATGAGCTTTCGGCCGCTAAGCGGAGTGCCCCGGATACGTTTGGCAGTGCTCGTAGCTATCAAAATAGCGCTGTTTACGCTCGGGATAGATATCGTCCAGGGTAATTAAAATGCCCGTTTCTTCTACCTTTCCAAAGTTGTCATTTTCGGCAGTACCGAAAGTTTTCATGGTAGGGCTCAGGTTCATGTAGCTATTGATCATGGGCGGAATCACCTCCCCCCGCTGGCGCACTTCGCGCTGCAATAACTGGTGACCGGCTTTGAAATCAAGGCCGTCATACATTTGGCCGATAGGCCGGAGCTCCTCGGGGCCTATGAGCGGTACGGTAGGGGTAACCAGGCGTTCCCGGTCGGGAAAGTAGTGATGCATGAAGGCCAGTAGCCGGTTACGGGCATCGCGGTGGTACTCCGGATACATGGTTACCTTGCCAAAAAGGTACTTCAGGCGGGGATTTTGGAGCAATACGGCCGCCAGGCCGTCCCACAAGTTGTCCAGGGCAAACAGCCCCTTGCGCGCGGCACCACGCTGGTAGCGGGGCTGAACGAAAGAGCGGCCTAATTCTATGGTGTAGGGCAGATAGTTTTGTGCGAAATGAGCGGAGTAATCGAAAAGATGGGCGGTGGCGGAGATGATTTTACCCGTTTTATCTTGGGGCAGGACATCGCAACTTATGAGCCGGTATCCGGCAGTAATTTCTTGGTCTTCAGGGTCCCATACCACCAGTTGCTGATAGGGGATCTCACCCAAGTCGTAGTGATCTAAATCCAGGGCCTTGCCGGTACCTCCTCCGCTGGTGCGAAAGGCCATTTCCCGGAGGCGGCCTATCTCCTGAAGGGTTTGCGGCGCCGTATGGACATCTACGAGGAAAATAAGATTATGGCCCTTATTGGTGGTCCGTAAAAAGGTACTCTCATTGAGCTCCTTGCGGAGCTCATCGCGCGGTATGGCGGGAATAATATCTTTCATGAGGGGGTAAGCTGCTTTTGGGGGAGCTGATACACTTCCCGTCGGAGCCGGGCGGCCCACTGGTTTAGCGGGGTACCGTCTTGAAATTGCTCCCAGGAAAGCCGCTCGCCGATGGTAAAGCGCAGCGTTTGATGGCGCTGGCGAAACATCTCATCTACTAGGTAGAGCATCTCGATATTGGCTTTGATACCCAGGCGGCTACGCCAGCGCGCCAGATTGTAAAAGAAGTTGGAGTTGCGGCCTTCGATATGCACGGGAATAATATCCTTCTGGTATTTAATGGCACGCGCTATAAAGCTTTTTTGCCAGGGGAGGTCTCCGATGCCCTCCGGGAGTTTGCGTGAAACCAGCCCGGCGGGAAAAACCAGGATGGCAATGGGCCGGGCGTAGGTTTCTTCGATGCGCTGCAAGGCCTGGCGGGGGTTACTACCCACCTTATTCACTGGCACGAATAGCGATTCCAGATTTTTGATATTGAGCAGTATATCGTTTACCAGGAATTGAAGATCCGGCCTTTTCTGGCCCACTACATGCATAAAGGCGATGCCATCTAGGCCGCCCAGAGGGTGATTGGCCGCCAGTATCACCCCCCCATCGGAAGGGATCCTATCGCGGCCCTCTACCTCCACCCGGCAATCCAGAAAATCCAGACACTGCTCCACGAAAGGCAGGCCCTGGGTATGTCCAAAGTCGCGAAGGCCCTGATTGAGTTCGGTCTCGTGCAGGATACGCCGCAGATAATGGTACACAAAACCAGGCAGAATCCGAGCCAGCGTAGGGTTTTTGCTGCGGATAACCTGTTCTATATTTATGGAATCGGGAGGGGTAGCCATAGGATTAAAACACCCGGAGGTAAACTGGTGCCAATTTTCAAAGGTAAGGATAGGCGCCCAAAATAGTTCTAATCTACATAGGAGCTTAGGTATTCGAAGGCCGGGCTGAGCTTGCCTTCGCGGGTGGTTTCGGAAGCGGCCGCCAGGATGCTTTGGGCGTCCTGATTAAAGAATTGAGGCAGCACTCTTTTGATCCATTCGTTGCCAAAGTCTTCCGAGGCATCCCGCGGCAACTCGCAGGGAAGGTTGTCTACCGCCGAAACCCCTACCGAGCCGGGGGCACCAAAGGGCACTTCTTTTTCCGTAGTGGGGTCATACCCGTAAAAGGGGGCCTCAATGGTACTGGGGCGTAGGGTAGTAGCCACGGGCCCATCTATATCGCAGGAGATATCAGAAACCAGGCGGATGTTAAAATCCGGATGCCGGACATCCGCACGACTGTAAAGGTAGGGGGCGCCTTCTCCCCAAAAGTGCCCCGCGATGTAGAGATCGGTATGGCGCGCGTAGCGCAAAAAATCAGAGCGATATCCCTGGGGGTTCTGGAAGAATTCCTTGCGGGTGAAAGGCGCGCCATCTTCCCGCTGGAAATATTGGCGTACATCGAGTTGGGTAAACACCGCATCTCCTCGAAACTCTTCCCGGCAGTATTCGGGCGGGAAAACGTGTAGTATTTTCAAGGCGGAGAGGATTTCCATGGCCCCGGCGGCCACTTTTCCGGCGCCCGTCAGGGCAATACGGAAATTTTCAGGGAGCTGCACCTTCACCAACTCCCCCTCCAGCTCACTGCGGTCATAGCATTGGTGGGCTGGTTTAAGCTGATAAGCGTCCGTGAGCGCTCCCCAGGCACGAAAGGCATTATAGGCGCCCACAATCCCCGCATAGCGGCCAAAACCCAGTAAGCGCCGTCCGTGAGGGTCTTTCAGCATTTCGTAGTCGATGAGCCGTATTTTTTTATTCAGAATAGCGCGAAGCAAGTCCCGGTTATAGGGTTGCTGCTTATAGGTATGGCTAAAGAACATATAATCCTTACCGGGTAGAAGCATCTCAACGGGCACTTCCTTAACGCCCAGGAGCACATCGCAGTCGCTAAGGTCTTCCTGAAGGGGAATGCCCGCATCCTGGTATTCCTGATCGGTAAAAGCCCGGATGGAGCTGGGCTGAACGGCGATTTTTGCCTGGGGATACTGCTCGAGCACCATCTTGCACTGCGCCGGGGTCAGGGGCACGCGCTTATCGGGGGGCACTTTTCCCTCCCGGATCACTCCGAATTTCATAGCATTGATTTTGCGTAAAATTAGGTACCTTTGTGGGTTCACAAAATCGTTCCTTGAAAAACTGGGGCTGAATGGTTTCGACAGCAAGTCGAAGCGGAATGTAAGCATGCCGGGCCATGGAGATGTCGCCCGTTATCAAAGATGCTTCAAACAACAGTTGGCGAAGACAATAACTTCGCGCTTGCCGCGTAACCACTCGATAGAGGGTTACTGCTAATCCACGCGTAAGACGCGGGAGCAAGCCATCCCGCGGTTCCTAAGTCCGGAGGGAACCGGTTCCGGGGTGTCATAAAATCTGGACTAGAGATTTTGTGGTTGCGCAGGAATCTCGAAATGACAAGCCGCAGCTAAGCCATAGGTAGGGTGTTTGTTCCCGGCCTATGGTCGAAAACCTAATAACAAACTAAGCATGTAGAAAGCCTTCGGCTTCCTTGTTTGCACGTGGGTTCGAATCCCACCAGCTCCACAAAAAAAGAAGGCCGCGCCCCACAGGGCGCGGCTTTTTTGTTTGCGAATAAAGCGCAAGCTCTGCTTGCAAGCTTTAAGAGAAACAAAAAAACGGCGCGATAGCGGCGGCCTTCTTTATGCTTGGGTAAGGCGCCCCTTTAAGGGATCAACGAGGTTAATCCCACCAGCTCCACATCAAGACTGTAAAGCCCCGCGAGGGGCTTTTTTTTGGCTGGCCAGCGCCGTCAAGCTTGCTTGTAAGGCAATGAGCTAGCCAAAAAAGCCCACGCCAAGCGTGGGATACAGTCGCAGAATGGGTCTATTTCCCCCGTACTGGGATCAATGAAATTAATCCCACCAGCTCCACAAAAAGAACTTAACGCCCGCCTTGATGGGTCCATTTTAAGGTTTTTACCTGGCCCGGATAGCGTAAATGAAAGAGGTAAACCCCCGGCGCGTAGCCTTGCCAGGGAATATTTTCTTCCCCTTGCCGAAGGGCTGTCTGGTAAATGCGCTTGCCCGCCAGGTTGAAAACTTGCAGTTGGCCCGGCTGCTGGGGAAGCCCTCGGAGCAGGATGCGCCCCCCTTGTTGCTGCAAGTGAAGATTATCGAGCAGTGGGCGAGGCGCGCGATGGAGCAAT
Organism: uncultured Bacteroidota bacterium; assembly: GCA_913056475.1. Taxonomy (GTDB): domain Bacteria; phylum Bacteroidota; class Bacteroidia; order Flavobacteriales; family Schleiferiaceae; genus CAJXMS01. The sequence continues at coordinate 5,261 of CAJXMS010000054.1, read as the reverse complement.
TGCTGGGCGGCCTGCCGCGCCTGGGTATAGGCTTGCTGCTCATCACTACCCACATAAATTTGGGAACTATCTACCGGGCTGTAAACCAAATAGCGGGGGGTACCCAATGAAAAGAAGTACTCATTGGAGTCCAAAAAAGAGAAAATAGTTTCCCAGGCGTACACACTGTCCCAGCGGCTGAGCTCGCTACAAGGGGGTTGCTGATTGGAGTAGGTGTAGGTCATGGCGGCCCAGGTAACGACCCGGTCAGAATCATTGGTGGCACGGTTTTCCAGCTGCGCTGCTTTGCTTTGACAAATGCTGCAATCAAAACCTTCAGAAGCCACCACTAAGGCTTTCCCGGTGCTCAAAACCTGGTGGAGCGATTGTGTTTCCCCCGCACAGTTGTGAGCGAAAAAATCGGGGGCCTGCCCTAGGGCTAAGTGGGCCAGAAAAATAAAACTCAGGAGGTAAAAGCTTTTCATGCGGTGATGTTTAGGCACTATAAAAGCAAAACGCTTGCCAGAAGCCAAAAGGGAAAGCGAATAACGCCCCAAAGGTGACGGTTTCCGAAGCTGCGGAAAGTCGCCTTCCCGACCCTCTCCAAAAAACAAAGCTCCCTAAAAAAAGCTGTCCCAGCCTGGTTAATACAGTTTTACCGGTTCTGGTACCGCGGGTGCCGTATGATTTAGTTCTTCGTGGGCCATTTGCGCCAGGAGCTGGGCCCAGTCGGCACGGTCATTTAAACAAGGGATCAGCGTAAACTCCTCGCCCCCGTTTTCTTCAAATATTTCCTTGGCCTCCTCGCCTATTTCTTCGATGGTTTCCAGGCAGTCCGAAACAAAGGCGGGGCAAACGACGGCCAGTTTTTTCACCCCTTTTCGGGCTAGAGCGCCCACCGTTTTGTCGGTAAAAGGCTGCAGCCAGGGGTCACTGCCCAGCCGGCTTTGGAAGCTGCTGCTGTACTGATCAGGTGCCAGCCCGAGGTGCTGGGCCACGGCCTCCGTGGTAGCCAGGGTTTGGTGACGGTAGCAGTGATCGTGCGCCGGGCTGCATTTATCACAGCAATTAGCCACCTTTAGGCAATGAGCGCCGGTGATATCGCCCTTCCGGATGTGTCTTTCCGGGACACCGTGGTAGCTAAATAAGAGGTGATCCACCCCTTTTTCTACGGAGGGGCGGATGCTTTCCGCCAGCAACTTCTGGTACTCTTCCCGGTGATAGAAGGCTGGTAAAACTTTCATCTTCAAATGTGAAAAGTGCGCTTCTACCACTTCGCGGGCTTTTACCACTACCGTTTCGTAACTGCTCATAGCGTAATGGGGATAGAGCGGCACCAGGAGAAGCTCTTCCAAGTGCGGATGCTGCTCGCACATTTGGCCTACGGCCGAATGTATGGAAGGCTGGCCGTAACGCATGCCCAAGCCCACGGGCAAGTCCGTCTGGGCCTGCACCGCCGTCTGAAGACGTTCGCTCAGCACCAGGAGCGGACTCCCTTCGTCCCACCAAATGCTGCGGTAGGCCTCGGCCGACTTTTTCGGACGGAAATTCAGGATGATGCCCCTTACCAGCAAATTGCGCAGCAAAGGGGGAACGTCAATCACCCGCTCATCCATCAGAAATTCATCCAAATAAGGCTTTACGGCTTTAGGGGTGGGGGCTTGCGGAGAGCCCAAATTTACCAGGAGAATTCCCTGGCGGGAAGCGCTTGTTTTTTGTGCCATGAAGATTAACGAGGCTTTTGAAGATATTTTTTTGGGGTCAGGCCAAATTTTTTGCGAAAGGCGGCGATAAAATGACTGGGATTGTGATATCCAATTTGATAGGCGGCTTCACTTACTTTAAGGTCGCCGTCGTCTAGAAGCTTACGAGCCATCTCGAGTCGATAATCGCTGAGGAACTGGAACACCGTTTTGCCGTAGATGTTTTTAAAACCTTCCTTGAGCCGGTATTCGGAAATACCGACGGACTGAGCCAGGCCTGGGAGGGTGAGGTGGTCAGCGTAATGGGCCATAATGTGCTCTTTGGCGGCCTTGATACGCGCTACATTCTGTTCGTCTTTTAAGAACGGGCACTTGCCCACATCGGCCGTGGCTTCTTCCCGCGCAAAGGCAAGGGCCAGTACCTCCAGGGCTTTGCTCAGGCGGTAAACTTCCCGGGCTGCGCCTTCTACCGGGGCCTGGAAAAGTTGTCCGGCAGCGGTATGTAGCGTGGGACTCATAGGCTGCTCGGTGTAAAACTTGCGCCCGGCATTTTCGGCATTCACGAAGGCTATCTCCTCGGAGCCATGCACAAAAAGCTCGTGCAAGTAAGCGACCGATAGGTAGAGCACGGCTACCTGAGCGCCGGGACCCGCTTCAATTTCCAGATTGAGCTCCTGCTCCGGATTGTAAAGCAGCATCAAATGCCCGGCCTGGAGCGTACGGCGGTAACGCCCTTCGTTGAAAACGAGCGCCGTTTCTCCCTTAACGGTCAGGTATATTTGGATGAGGCGCTGCTTTACGCGGCAGTGGAGCGTACTGGGCCGGGGGCCAAATGTGTTTAAAGTGCCCAGCCGGAAGGCCTCGTTTACCCGGCGGCTTTCCCAACTACTTTTCGGGGTATTTTTGGGCGATTCAGTCAGGGAAAATTCGGCTTCCATGGGCAAAATTGCGGATTGTGATTAAAACCATTGGCAGGGAACGCGCTTGGCATTACCCTTGCACAAAGGTAAAGGACGAAATTAGATAGAATTACTCTAAATAAGCCTCCTCAACTTATCGGGATATTTTTTAGGCTTGCCCGGGTATTTCCTCCCCCCATATCGGGATATTTTTGCGCCAGCATTATGAAACAATACCAAGTAAGCGCGTCCGCTAACTTTTACATGATAGGCCTGGATCACTACCGAACCCCGGTAGATATTCGGGAGCAGTTTTCTCTTAACGAAGCCCAGGCCAGCCATCTGATTTACGACTACAAGCAGCACGGCGGAGATGCCATTATGATCCTCTCCACTTGCAATCGTACGGAAATATATGCCTTTGCCAACTGCCCGCGGCTGCTCATAGAGCGTTTCTGCCACCACACCGGGCAGCCTAGCAAAACCTTTACGCAGTACCAAAATATTCTCCAAAACCGAGCCGCCATCGAGCATCTCTTCCGGGTAGGAAGTGGAATGGAAAGTAAAATTCTGGGTGACTTTGAAATCATCGGCCAGATTAAGAAAGCTTACCAATTTACCAAAGGCCAGGATGCTCATAACGCCTTCCTGGATCGCCTGGTGAACAGTGCTGTGCAGTGCTCTAAGCTGGTGAAAAACCAAACCCAATTAAGCACGGGAGCGGCTTCAGTGGCCTTTGCAGCGGTGATGCAACTCAAAGATTACCTCCGGGACCACGGGCAGCCGAAGGTGGTACTCGTGGGAACGGGTAAAATAGGCCGCACCACTTGTGAAAACCTGGTGAACCAGACCAACATCGAGGATATTACCCTGATCAACCGAACCGGGGAAAAGGCGGTGGAACTGGCCGACCAATTCGGCGTACGCTACCGGTCCATGGCACACCTTGCGGAAGAGCTGGATGCCGCGGACGTAATCGTGGTGGCCACCGGCGCCTCCCAGCCTACGGTGATCCCTTCTTATTTCCAGAGCGAAAAGCAACGCCTATTACTGGACCTTAGCGTTCCCCGAAACGTAGCCACCGAACTCTATCAAGATCCGCTTTTCCGGGTTATCGATGTAGACCACCTCTCGGAAGTGGTAGCAGAAAGTATTCAGCAGCGACGTGCGCAGCTGCCCGAGGCGGCGCAGCTGGTCAACCAGAAGGTGGATGAATTTTACGAATGGTTACAGAGCCGCCGGGTAGCCCCTACTCTGCAAGCGCTGCGGAGCAAAATGGATGATTGGAAAGCCCGGGAAGTGGCCAAGGTGCAAAAGCAATTTCCCAACTTACCCGAAGAAGAAGCAGAAGCGCTGGCCAGCCAAATCCTTAACCGGATCACCGGCCAGTTTGCCCGTAAGCTGAAACAAGGCGCAGATGTACAGAGCGACCTTCAGACCATTCACCATATCTTTGAGCTCTAGAAACCCTACTTTCTTTGCGCTCCACCCCCCTCCGTATTGGCACCCGTGATAGCCCCCTGGCTATGTGGCAGGCCCGGCAAGTAGCGGCCGCCCTGAAGAAAAACCAGTGGCCGGTGGAGCTCGTCCCCATTAAATCCCCGGCAGACCTTGATTTAAAAACCCCGCTGCATCAGTTTGGTGAAACGGGCATTTTTACCAAAATGCTGGATGTAGCCCTGTGGGAAGATCAAATCGACCTGGCCGTTCACTCCCTTAAAGATTACCCCACTACGCTACCCGAAGATCTGCAGCTTTCCGCGGTATTGCCCCGGGGGCCCTACCGGGATGTGCTTATACCGGGCAAAGCCTTTACACCGGACTTTTGGCAAAATCCGCCCCGGCAAGCCACGGTAGCCACGGGCTCCATCCGCCGCATTGCCCAGTGGAAACATCGTTTTCCCCGCCACCAAACGGCTCCCCTGCGGGGCAACGTACAAACCCGCCTGCGAAAACTGGAAGCATCTAGCTGGCACGGGGCCATATTTGCCCAGGCCGGTCTCAAAAGAGTAGAGCTACTGCCTGTCAACCACCAGATACTGGATTGGATGATTCCAGCGCCGGCTCAAGGCGTAGTAGGCATTGTAAACCGACGCCAGGACACCACCTTAAGCGAGGCCCTGGCCGCCATTGACCACCAAGAGACAGCCTTCCGCAGCCAAGCCGAGCGCACTTTCCTTAACCGCGTAGAAGGGGGATGTTCAGCTCCGGTAGGCGCCCTGGCCTTGCGGCGAAAAAAGAAACTTTACCTGGAGGCAGCTGTTTTTGATTTGGATGGAAGTAAACGCTTCTATGCCCAGGGAGAAGCCCCGCTGGAAAAGGCGAAAAACCTTGGAGAAGACCTGGCTCAGCAAGTGCTGGATCAAGGCGCCTGGGCGGTAATGGAAAAGATAAAAAACAATGCCTCATAAACCCCTGATATTGGCCACGCGCAGTTTGCCCATGGCGCAACAAGACCGACTGGAGCAAGCAGGGTTTGCCTACCAGGAAAAGGACTTTATCGAGGTGCAGCACCGTTTTGATGAGGAAGCTTTTGCCCGGGCGCTTCAAAACGAAGAAACCCAGGCGCGGGTGATTACCAGTAAAAATGCCGTGTACAGCCTCCAGCGGCTGCTCGAAAAAAAGCCCGCACTGGACTGGCCAGCCAATAGACCTTTTACCGTGGGGATCAGAGCCACGG
>CAJXMS010000053.1 GCA_913056475.1 uncultured Bacteroidota bacterium | reverse complement strand
TTCCGCCGGAGACTACAGTGTCTTGGATATGTTTATCGGAACCATCCCCGGGTCTATTGGTGAAACCTCGGTTATTGCCATCCTGATCGGGGCCGCGATGCTTATTATCTCGGGCGTAGGCAGTTGGCGTATTATGCTGAGTGCCCTGGCGGGAGCCATTACCATGGGGCTGATCTTTAACGCGGTAGCTCCTTACGCGATCAGTCCGGAGCAGCAAGCCTTTATGGCAGTTCCCTTCTGGCAACAGCTCATCATGGGAGGCTTTGCATTCGGTATTGTTTTTATGGCTACCGATCCCGTGTCGGCCTCTCAAACCTTTAAGGGTAAATGGATATACGGCTTTCTGGTAGGGTTTTTTGCCATCATGATCCGGGTATTCAACCCCGCTTATCCGGAAGGTATTATGCTCTCCATCCTCTTCATGAATGTGATGGCGCCCCTAATTGATCACTACGTGGTGCAAGCCAACGCCAAAAAACGTCTCAAGCGCCTTAACCTCAAAACCGCTTAAGCTATGAATGCAAACTCCAACAGTTACACCTTCATCTTTGCCGCCGCCCTGGTAGTAGTGGTGGCCGCTATTCTCTCCTTTACCGCCGTAAGCCTGGACGAACGTCAAGATGCCAACGTGCGCAAGGAAAAAATGCAGAGCATTCTGGCATCCATAAAGGTAGACGTATCAAGAGAAGAGGCGGGCAAAGCTTTTGACGCCCATATAAAAGATCAAGTGGTGCTTCGCAACGGCGAGAAGGTATCGGGCACCAAGGCTTTTAACATCAGTATGGCTAAACAAGTAAGTAAGCCTATAGAAGAGCGGAAAGCTCCCCTTTATGTAGCCGAAAAGGATAATCAAACTTACTACATCATTCCTTTACGGGGTAAAGGGCTCTGGGGGCCCATCTGGGGGTATATTTCCCTCAAATCAGACGGTAAAACGGTTTACGGGGCTGTTTTTGACCACAAATCGGAAACCCCCGGTCTGGGTGCGGAAATTAACACCAATGAATTTCAGGCCCAATTTCCCCAAAAAGCCGTCTTTGGCAATAACGGCGACTTCACCGGCATTAAAGTGACCAAAAAGCCGGCTAAGGGGCCTCATCAAGTGGATGGAATCAGCGGAGGTACCATCACTTCCAATGGGGTCCAGAAAATGATCACCGATTGTGTGGCCGCCTATAAGAGCTTTCTGAAAACAGATAAAGGCTCTTATGCTGATAATAGTAACCTCCCCAATGAATCTGAACTCGCAATAGCAGAATAGTTATGGCTGAAGCAACGGAAACACTCGAAAAACAGAAAAAACAGAGCGAGCCATTATTTGGCAAGAAAAACCGCCGGCTCATAAGCGATCCGCTCAATGATAATAATCCCATTACGGTCCAAGTCCTGGGCATTTGCTCAGCTTTGGCTATCACCGTTAAGATGTACCCCGCGCTGGTGATGTCTTTATCGGTGCTTTTTGTGATGGGCGCCGGTAACGTGATCGTATCCCTCATGCGGAATCTTATCCCCAACCGGATTCGTATTATCGTTCAGTTGGTAGTGGTAGCCTCCTTGGTAATCTTGGTGGACCAAGTTCTCAAGGCTTTCGTCTACGACGTGAGTAAAGAGCTATCGGTTTTTGTGGGCCTAATCATAACCAACTGCATTATCATGGGGCGCTTTGAGGCCTTTGCCCTCACCAATAAGCCCTGGAAGTCCTTCCTGGACGGAGTAGGCAATGCCTTCGGTTATGCCTGGATCCTTTTGGCAGTGGCCTTTTTCCGGGAATTGCTCGGTAGCGGTACCGTGTTTGGACTGCAAATAATTCCCGATAGCTGGTACCTCGATGCAGGAGGCTTCTATTCGGACAACGGTTTGATGCTCCTCCCGCCCATGGCCCTCATTACCGTGGGGGTGATCATCTGGGTGCAGCGTGCTAAGAATAGTAAACTAATCGAAGAAGACTAAAAAGACCCTAGCGATGCAAGAACTGATCAACATATTCGTAAAGGCGATCTTCGTCGAGAACATGATCTTTGCCTACTTCCTGGGCATGTGCTCCTATTTGGCTGTTTCCAAAAAAGTGGATACCGCCGTAGGTTTGGGAGCGGCTGTCATTTTCGTACTGGGCATCACCGTTCCGGTCAACTATTTGCTCGAAAATTATGTTCTTAAGGAAGGAGCATTAAGCTGGCTCGGTCCGCAGTACGCCAACGTTGACCTCAGCTTTCTTTCCTTTATCCTTTTTATCGCCGTAATAGCTTCAATGGTACAATTAGTGGAAATGGTTGTCGAAAAATTTGCGCCCGCCCTTTACGGGGCTTTGGGTATTTTTCTGCCTCTTATTGCCGTAAATTGTTCTATACTGGGAGGTTCCTTGTTTATGCAGGAGCGTAACTATAACACTATTGGCGAGGCCACAATTTTTGGCCTGGGCAGTGGTGTCGGTTGGTTTTTAGCCATTGTGGCCATTGCGGCCATCCGGGAAAAAATCCGCTACTCCAACATTCCCGCGCCCCTACGTGGATTGGGCATCACTTTTATTGTGACAGGATTGATGGGCATTGCCTTCATGGCTTTCATGGGAATTAAGTTGTAATTATATAATCTGGTAAAACGTACGTTATGGTATTGCTTGATATTTCTACCATCATGATCACCAGCGTGGTGGTCTTTGGGGTATTGATCTTTCTCTTGGTGAGTGTCTTACTCGGCGCCAAAGCCAAATTAGCCCCCAGTGGCCCGGTAACACTGGATATCAATGGAGAAGAAAAACAGGTGGACTCCGGTGGCACCTTGCTGGGCACCCTTTCAGAACAGGAAATTTATTTGCCTTCCGCTTGTGGTGGTGGGGGTACCTGTGCCATGTGCAAATGCCAAGTGCTGGAGGGGGGCGGCGAAATCCTGCCCACGGAAGTTGGTTTCTTCACCCGTAAAGAGGTGCAGGAAAATTGGCGCCTCGGCTGCCAGGTTAAGGTGAAGAACGACATGAAAATCAAGGTACCGGAAGAAATTTTCGGTATTCAAAAGTGGGAGTGCGAAGTAGTTTCCAATTATAACGTGGCTTCCTTTATCAAAGAGTTTGTCGTTAAGTTACCGGAAGGCGAGAACCTGGAGTTCCAAGCAGGTGGCTACATTCAAATCGATGTACCCGAGTGCGAAGTCGATTTTAAAAACATCGACATTACGGCCCATCCCAAATTGGGCCGCGATCCTAATGACTTCCAGGCTGAATGGGATAAGTTTGGCTTGTGGGATCTGAAGATGAAAAATGACGAGCCCATCTTCCGGGCCTATTCCATGGCGAATCATCCCGCGGAAGGCAATATCGTAATGCTAAACATTCGGATTGCTACGCCCCCCTGGGATCGCAGCAAAAATACCTGGATGGATGTAAATCCCGGTATCTGTTCTTCTTACGTTTTTGATCGGGAGCCGGGTGACAAAGTGACGATATCCGGCCCTTACGGAGAATTCTTTATCAATGAGGATTCTGATGCGGAGATGCTCTACATTGGGGGAGGTGCCGGAATGGCGCCCATGCGCTCTCACCTTTTCCACCTCTTTCATACCCTTAAAACGGACCGTAAAGTGTCCTACTGGTATGGAGGACGTTCTAAGCGGGAGCTCTTCTATCTTGATGACTTCCGGGCCATTGAAAAGCAGTTTCCCAACTTCAGCTTTCACGTGGTGCTATCCGAGCCCACCGAAGAGGATAACTGGACGACCAAAAAGGACCTCAATGACGAGCAAGGAGACGGTTTCCTGGGCTTTGTACACCAGGCGGTTATTGACCAGTACCTGGTAAATCACCCCGAACCTGAAGAAATAGAATTTTACTTCTGCGGGCCACCGCTGATGAATGCTGCTGTCTTGAAAATGTGTGATGACTGGGGCGTTCCCCCTGAACACATTGCCTTTGACGATTTTGGCGGTTAATGCTAAAAAATAAATGGTAATTAAAGCAGGCTTTCTTAGAAGGCCTGCTTTTTTTTGCCTCAGTCTTAACATCCCTACTGCTTTTTTTGCCCGAAATTTGCAGGTTCCCTAGAAAAAGGTATCATGCAGCTCGAAACCATTGAAAAACGTCAAGGATTAACCCCTCAAACATTCCAAAAGGAATACCTGGAACCGCGGAAACCGGTAGTTTTCCAAGATCTGGTAAACGACTGGCCAGCTACCCACAAGTGGACTTTTGACTGGCTTCGTGAGCACTATGGTCATCTGGAAGTTCCGCTCTATGGAAATGATTTCCATCAGGCCGGAAAGTATTACATGACAGCGCATCGCCACATGAAGTTGGCTGAGTACTTAACGCTCATCGAAAACGAGCCTACGGATCTCCGCATGTTTCTTTACAATATCTTTGAACATGCGCCTGAGCTGGCCAGGGATTTTCATATGCCCACCATTATGAAGGGCTGGAACAAGCGCTACTACTTCATGTTTTTTGGGGGGCAGGGTAGCAGCGTAAACCTGCATTACGATATCGATTGCTCCCACGTTTTCCTTACGCAGTTTCAAACCCGCAAGCGGGTTTACCTTTTTCCGCCAGAGGAAGCCCCTAAGTTGTACCGGGAACCCTACACAGTAAAAAGCCAAATGGACGTCAATAATCCGGATTTCGATCAATACCCGGCTTTCCAATATGCCCATGGCTATCAAACCATCTTGGAGCATGGCGAAACGCTTTTCATTCCCAGCCAGTTCTGGCACCACATTGACTACATAGAGGGTGGCTTTAGCCTGGCCCTACGTGCTTACGATAGCTTTGGCCTCAAGGCCAAGGCCCTTACCAACCTGGCGACCCACTTTGTGGTAGACAAAGGTCTCAACCGCCTCTGGGGCCAAGGTTGGAGCGACTGGAAAAGGGAGCAAGCCCAGAAGAGAGCCCAGCGGTTCCTGCGTGCCCGCAGTGCCTAGAACCATACCTCACGGGCTTCCCCGTACCCTTCGGGCGCGCCCTCAATTATCTCCGCCAGATGGTTTACTTTTGTCCCCTTTAAGGGTCCCGTAGCTCAGTTGGATAGAGCATCTGCCTTCTAAGCAGACGGTCACAGGTTCGAATCCTGTCGGGATCACCCCTTGGAAAACCCCGCCTCCCGCGGGGTTTTCGGGTTTTAGAACGGGACGGTATACCCCAGCTCAGGCACTTGGGCCTGCGGCCAAATGGGGGCGGACAGTCCCTGCGACTTCTTTTTCTGTATTCCGCTTTAGCCAAACTTCCCTGTTCCGCCCACCCCACGCCCTGATTGTGTACTTTTGCGCTCCCTGCGCAAAAATGACCTTCTTAAAATGAAACCAGGCCCCTGGATAAAAGCCGCGCGGCTGCGAACTTTGCCCTTGGCTTTCTCAAGCATCATACTGGGCACTTGTCTGGCTGCTGGCCAGGGCTACTTTGATGGCATTACTTTGCTGCTCACCCTACTTACCACTCTCTGCTATCAGGTTTTGAGCAATTATGCCAATGACTACGGGGATGGTATTCGAGGAACCGATGCCCAGCGAACGGGGGAGCAGCGGGCTGTGGCCAGTGGTGCTATAAGCCAAAAGGACATGCGGCGTGCCGTGCAGTTTATGGCGTTGCTGTCTTTCCTTTTGGGTACTTTCCTGAGCTTCTGGGCTACCCGGGGCCAGCCCTGGTGGGTAGGAAGCTTGTTTACCCTCTTGGGTTTGACAGCCATCTGGGCAGCCATCCGCTATACCGTGGGCGGACGTGCCTATGGTTATCACGGCTGGGGCGACTTCTTTGTGCTGGCCTTTTTTGGCTGGCTGGGCGTGGGGGGAGCCTACTTTTTACAATCGCTGGTGTGGGACCCCATGATCACTTTCCCGGCCTCCTCGCTGGGCTTACTCGCTGCGGGGGTACTCAACGTCAATAACATGCGCGATCGGGAAAACGACCACAAACATAAAAAGTACACCCTGGCGGTGCGCCTGGGCGCCCGGGGGGCTAAACTCTACCATGGCGCCCTTCTGCTGCTCGCTTTTGATCTGGCTTTTATCTACAATCGCTTGCAGCCCGCCTCGGGATGGCAAAATCTCTATTTCCTGGCCATTTTCCCCTTAGGATTTCACCTATGGCGCGTCAGTAAAGCACAAAGACCAGAGGATTACGAGCCGCTTTTAAAACAATTGGCCATCTCTACTCTGTTGTTTTCGGTACTTTTTGGTGTAGGTAGAATTTTATGAAGCTTTCCTGGCAGCCTTATACCCTTCATTTTAAAAGGCCGAGCGGCACCAGTCGGGGGCTTTTGCATAAGAAGACTTCTTATTTCTTGCGCCTGGAAGAAGGCGACCTGGTCGGCTTGGGGGAGTGTGGCCTGCTTAAGGGCCTGAGCGTGGACGATAGGCCCGATTATGAGGATAGGCTGAGAAGCCTCCAAGAAGAGGTGGCCACTGCCGGAATTCCCGCCCTGGAAGAATTAAAAGAATGGCCCTCCATCCGGATGGGACTGGAAATGGCCCGGCGGGATTTAAAGGCCCCTGCGCACGTGCTTTTTCCCTCTGAGTTTACGGAAGGCCTGGAGCGGCAGCCCATCAATGGCCTTATTTGGATGGGTGATCCTACTTTTATGCGCGCGCAGGCCGATGATCTACTCGCGCGGGGCTTTATGGTCATTAAGCTAAAAATTGGCGCCATTGATTGGGAAGCGGAACTAAAACTTCTGCGGTATTTGAGAGGCCGTTACGGCCCGGCCCAGCTACAGTTGAGGGTAGACGCGAACGGCGCATTTGCCCCCGGGGAGGCCCTTGCTAAAATGGAACAACTGGACGAGCTCCGCGTCCACAGCATTGAGCAGCCTATTGCCAAGGGCCAGTGGGAATACATGGCCCGGCTCTGCCAGCAATCCCCCCTCCCGGTAGCCCTGGACGAAGAGCTTATAGGAGTGCACGATAGGGCGCCGCAAATAGAAATGCTGGAACGGATAAAACCCCGTTTTTTAATTCTCAAACCCAGCTTGCTGGGCGGCTTTGCGGCCTGTGAGCAGTGGATAGAGCTGGCAGAGGAAAGGGGCATCGCCTGGTGGGTGACCAGTGCGCTGGAAAGCAACTATGGCCTTAGTGCCATAGCGCAATGGAATTACACTTTGCATAATTCCATGGCCTCCGGATTGGGAACGGGCAGCTTATTTACCAATAACTTTCCTGCGCCCCTGCACATGGTGCGCGGTACGGTAGCCTATGACCCCGAGGGCCAGTGGAACTTATCCGGGCTTAAGGAGTGGCGCTAAAAAAAAGAGCCTCGCCAGGGTGGGCGAAGCTCTTTCTAACAGGGTAATTCTGATGATTTAAACCAATCAATCAATAAGGGAACTACTTAATAAACGTCCGAGCAGGAGGAAGCGTTGGGTGATCCCAGCAAAAAAATGGCAAAAGAGGAATGCTGAAGTTTGAAAACGCCTCGTATGAAACCAAGAATGAGGTAGTTAGGTATTTTGAAAAAATTCGCAGCCGGGAGGTAATTCGCCTTTATACTTCCGGCAGTACGGGGACGCCCCGTCCGGTAGACCTTCAGCCGGCCTTTTTGGAGCGTGCTGCCCGGGATACCAATGCCTGCTTTGGCTTGGGCAGGGGCGTTAAGGCTTTACTGTGCCTTCCGGTAAATAAGGTAGGCGGCTTGATGATGGTAGCACGTGCCCTGTACGGTGGGTATGCCCTTACCGTAACCGATCCCCGGGCCCGCCCGCTGGAGCAAGTAGCAGGGGATTTTGACTTTGTGTCCATGGTACCTTACCAGGCCCTGGAAAGTGGCGTATCTCTGGAACGGGTAAAAACCTTACTATTAGGGGGGGCGTCCATACCGCCGGGTTGGCAGCCGCCGCCGGGTCCCCGTATTTACCAAAGTTATGGCATGACGGAAACCCTTTCGCACGTGGCCTTGCGCCCATTTAATAATAGAGAGGAGCAGGCCTATCAGGCTTTACCCGGGGTGGAGCTTAGCCAGGATGCGGACAATTGCCTGATCATTGACGCGCCGAAAAGGGGGGTAAACAACTTGCGCACCCGGGATGTGGTGGCACTCTTGGAAGGCGGGAAGCGTTTCTTCTATAAAGGCCGGCATGATAATGCCATCAATTCTGGAGGGCTTAAGTTCTTTCCTGAAACCCTGGAGGCCCGGCTAGTGGAAATGCCGGTACCGTTCTTTATTACGGGTATGCCGCACGAGCGCCTGGGGGAGGCCCTCACGCTGGTGGTAGAGGGGGAGGAGCTGGAAGAAGCGACCATCAAGCAAGCGGCGGCCGCGCTGGCTGGTAAAGAAAAGATCCGCATGGCTTACCGCCTGCCGCGCTTTGATTACACGGAAAGCGGCAAGCTCCACCGGCGCCGCACGCGCGAAAGGCTACTAGAGGGGGAGGGCCTTAATTTAAATTGGTAGGGCCTCCGGCGGAGGGAATCACATTTGGCCGCCAGGCCTCGGGGGCGGAAAGCTAAGCCTGGGAGCCCTGGGTAGAGGGGGCAGCGTCCGGGGCAGGGTGGCGGTTCCAATAAGCGGCGATGGAAAGGCCCGCAATGATGTCCCAAATGCCCCACCAGGCGGTGGTAAGCGCCATGCCGCCGAGGCCGGAAAAGAAGGCAAAGACCAATACCAGGCCCAGGCCGGAGTTTTGAATGCCCGTTTCGATGGCCAGGGTGCGGCTGTCGCGCAGGGATAAGCGGGTGCTGCGCCCGAGGTAAAAACCGAGTGAGAGGGCCATGGCATTGTGCAGGGCTACCAGGAGCAAAACGTGGTCGATGTAGTGGAGAAAAAGGTCGAAATTATTGGCAAAGGCAATTACTATAAAGGCCAGGAAAATGAGAATACTGAGCTTTTTGAGGAGGGGCGCGGCTCGATTGGCCAGCCGGGGAAGCCGATTTTGTACCAGTAAGCCCCCTAAGAGGGGGAGCCCCATGATGAGCGCAATGGTTTTAACTACGGAGATGGGGTCCAGGTAAATTTCGCTAAGTAAGGCCCGCGTAGGCGGGTAAAGGTAGGCGTAGACTTCAAAATTGAGCGGAGTCATGATCAGGGATAGCAGGGTGGAGACGCCGGTGAGGCTTACGGAAAGAGCGCTATTGGACTTGGAGTAATGGCTGAGAAAGTTGGAAATATTGCCCCCGGGGCAGGCGCCTACCAGGATGAGGCCCAGGGCTATGCTGGGCAGGGGATCAAAGAGGTACACAAATAGGAAGGTGGCCAGGGGGAGCAGCACAAACTGGCCGATAATGCCAATGAAGGCGGCCCGGGGGTTTTTGCGGAGGTTTTGAAAATCGGCCTTACGGATATCCAGGGCGATGCCGAACATAATGATGGCCAGGCAGATATTGAGCAGGAAGAGGGAGTCGCTGTCAAAATTGAGTTGTATCTGGTCCAGCTTTTTCATACCGGGTCAAATTGCAAAAAAAAGTAATGGAAAGGGGCCGGCTTAAGATAAAAGGTTTTCTTCCAGCTGGCGGGTAATCCGGTAAACGGCGGGGCATATCTCCGCGTTCTGAGCTGCAATACGCAAGTGGCGGTGCATTTTGCGGCGGTGGGTGTGGGGAAAGTCGGCGCAGGCTTCCGGCCGGGCTTCGTAAACGGAGCAGTAGTTGTCCGCCCCCAGGAAAGGGCAGGGGAGTTGTTGGGCTACGTAATCGCCATCTTCGTCGCGGCGGAGGTAGCGATTAATGAAGGCCCGGGTACTGAGCTTAAAGCGGGGGGCGAGGCGATCGATATCGGCCGGGGTGAAGCGAGGACCGGTGGTTTTGCAGCAATTGGCACATTCCAAGCAATCCAGGCAGGCAAAGGCTTCCTGGTGGGCCCGCTGAAAATGCTGGTCGAGTTGCTTGGGTTTTTGGCGGCGAAGGCCCTGAATGATTTTACGGGTATGGCCGCGTTCGCTGCGGGCTTGGGCCATGAAGGCGGGAAGATCGGGGGGAATGCGGTCCATGGGGGCTTATTTTCCGCGGCCGTCGAGTACGATAAGCACGGTGTAGATCAGGATTTTAAGGTCGTTGAAGAGGTTCATGTTCTCGATATAGATGATATCGAACTTCATGCGTTCTATCATTTCTTCCACGTTTTCCGCGTAGCCGTATTTTACCATGCCCCAGGAGGTGATGCCGGGCTTTACTTTCATGAGATGCTTGTAGTGGGGCGCTCGTTCGGCGATTTTTTCCATGTAGTAGCGCCGCTCCGGGCGCGGCCCTACGATCGACATTTGGCCGCGGAGTACGTTCCAAAATTGGGGGAGCTCATCGAGGCGGTATTTTCGCATAATGCGGCCCCAGGGCGTGATGCGGCGGTCGTTTTCGCTGCTGAGCATGGGGCCGTGCTTTTCGGCATCCACCACCATAGAGCGGAACTTGATCATGTCAAATTCGCGCCCTTGAAACCCGATCCTTTTTTGGCGGTAAAAAGCGGGACCGCGGTCGCTCAGCTGGGTGATGAGCAATATCAAAATAAAGAGGGGAGAACAGAGGAGCATGACCAGGAGGGAGACCACGATGTCCATCACCCGTTTGAGCACTCGCTGCCACAGCGGCATGAGTTGATGGCTTATTTCGATAAGGGGCGCCGAGGCCAGGGATTCCATGCGTACTTTCCCGGAAATGATGTCGTAAGTGTCTGGCAATATTTTGATGGTTACCTTGAGTCCCTCCAGGAGGTTAACGATTTTTTCCAGCCTTTCGTGTTCGGAGGATTCAATGGCGATGATCACTTCTTCGACCTGATGCGCTTTGATGAGCTCGGGGAGCTGGAGGTAGCTCCCCAGGTGCCTTAGGTTTTTTTGCATTAAAAACTGCACATTGTTGTGTACACTCACAAAGCCCACGAAGGCATGGCCGGTTTTACGGTGGTTTCGCTCCAGTTGCTGTTTCAGTTCGGCCGCTTTTTCATTGCTGCCTATGAGCAGGGTGTTGAATTGAATTTTGCCCTGGCGAATACGGTAGGCGGTGCGGGTATTGAGCAAGAGCCGAAAGAGGGCGGTAGCGGCAAAGTGAACCGAAAAGTAAAGCAGGAAACCGCGATAATAATCGGTGTAACGGGCCACCGTATCGTCCAGCATGAGGGTAAAAAAGATGA
>CAJXMS010000052.1 GCA_913056475.1 uncultured Bacteroidota bacterium | reverse complement strand
ATCGATTTAAAATAGTGGTGATAGCGGATGGCCTCCAGCCCGATACAGTGAAGAAACTTCGGCGCTATTCGGTGGAATCGGTGGAAATTGTGGAGGTCCAGTTTGCCGAAAGCACCAAAATAAAATCCCTGCAAGCGGCTGCCCGCCAAGTGCCTACCGAGGCCTTCGATTATGCGGTGGTGTTGGATATCGATAACGTAATGGATAAGGCCTTTCTGCGCGAAATGAATAAGGCCTGTCAAACGAGCAAAACGGTAATACAGGGGCAGCGCCTGGCCTTAAACCTAAACTCGCCTATGGCCTGGCTGGACGGCATAAGCGAAGAGATCAACAACCGGATATTTCGGGCGGGCCACTACCGCATGGGCCTTTCTGCCGCCTTTATAGGGAGTGGCAAAGCCATGGCATTTGACTTTTATAAAAAACTAATACCGGGCATTTCCTCGGTAGGGGAAGACAAGGAAATGGAAATGCAGTTGCTCCAGGACGGGATGCGCATCCACTATGCACCGGCCGCCCGGGTTTATGATGAGAAGACGCAGGCCATCGGTAATTTCAAAAACCAACGGCGGCGCTGGTTGGCGGCTCAATTTTTCTTCCTGCGAAAAAATATTGCTAAAAGCTTCAAGGCTCTTTTGACCCGAGGCAATCTGGATTATTTTGACAAGGTAATTCAAATGACGTTGGTTCCGCGGCTATTGTTGCTGGGGATCAGTACGTTCCTGGGCCTGCTGGCCCTCTGGTTGCCCTTTTACCCTCCGGGCCAGTTGTGGCTGGCCAATGCTCTGGTGGTTTATGGGGCCTTTGTGCTGGCGCTGCCCCGCTGGGCCTTCCATCCCTATACCCTCCGGGCCATCCTGGCCTTGCCCCGTACTTTTGCGGTTCTTTTGACTACCTTATTCCGGCTAAATGGCGCCCATAAGAAATTTATTCACACGGAGCATTCCACGCCCAACCAAAAAAGCCATTCACATGAGAATCGGGATTGAGGCACAGCGCATATTCCGGGAGAAAAAGCACGGGATGGATATGGTGGCCCTGGAGCTTATCCGTGCGCTGCAAAGGCTGGATACAGAAAATCAGTATTTCATTTTGGTAAACGATGGGCCGGATGAAGCGTGCCTTGCGCCCGCTGCCAATTTTGAAATTATCCGCCACAAGGCGCTCTATCCTATTTGGGAACAAGTGTGGCTCCCCCGGGTGGCCCGGGAGTTAAAGCTGGATATGCTCCATTGTACTTCCAATACAGCCCCGCTCTCCATTCCCATTCCGCTCTTGGTAACCATTCACGATCTTATTTATTTAGAACGCCACCCGCTGGTAGCCCGTGGTTATAACCTTTACCAACGCTTCGGTAATCTTTACCGCCGCTGGGTAGTGAAGCGATTGCTGGCCCGTGCTCATCGCATTTTTACCGTCTCCCACTATGAAGCGCAGCACTTTAAAAAATACCCCCAAATGGCCCCGGAACGCCTGGCGGTGGTCTATAACGGCGTAGGCCCTCACTTTAAGCCGGTAGATGATCAGCAAGCACTGCAACGTGCTCGGCGAAATTACGGCCTGCCGGAAAATTTCGTTCTTTTTTTGGGCAATACCGACCCGAAAAAGAATACCCGCCGCACCGTCCAGGCCTTTGGTCAATTTTGCCGGGCGCACGGACGGCACTACAAGCTGGTGGTCGGAGATTTTGCCCCAGAACTGATTCGCCGCTATCTTGATGAGGCCGGATTACAGGCTTACTTTGACCAGTTCGTTTTTACGGGTTACGTACCCAATGGAGACATGCCGCTGCTTCACAACTTAGCCGACCTCTATCTATACACCAGTCTGCGGGAAAGCTTTGGCATTCCCATTTTGGAAGCCATGGCTTGCGGGACACCAGTTATCACTAGTGACCGGGCCTCCATGCCGGAAGTAGCCGGGGACGCCGCCTACCTGGTAGATCCCACCTCCACAGAGGAAATGGTGGATACAATGGCCCGGGTCCTTCTCAATGACGATACGGCCTCGCTCGTGGAGGCGGGATTAAAGCGCGCCAAGAACTTTACCTGGGAAGCGGCCGCCCAAGATACTTTGGACCACTACAAAACATTGTTTGGGCCGAAACAATAGCCTCCCTTTTTTAAAGAATCCAGCTTTGCCGCAGCGATGGGAACATTCCTCCGGTGGCCGCGCGCCGAATTCATCAGGCGCTACCTTAAGGATTCGTGTAGGCCTTTCTTGCCTTATGGGCCCGGGTAAAGGGGAAAGGGGCTTTTAATTTAAATCTTATTTTACCTATCTAAAGTATCTTTGGCCCAATGTAAATGATTATTATTTATCCAAATATGGACAGATACTCTCCTCCTGCTGCTATCCACTCTCTCACTCCCTGGCTACACCAGGCTTGGCAGGAGGTGCCCCCGGGAATAAAAGAGGAAGCTAAAGCAGGCCTCAAGCGATACGGCGGCAATGATCCTTTGATAAGTGTGGTTATGATCGCCCGGAATGAGGCGGAGCATATCTTTCCGGCTTTGTTGGGCTTTGCGCGTATGGACTTGTCCCATGCTACTGAACTGTTCGTGGTAGATAATGGCAGTACGGATGCTACGCCTGCTATTCTAAAAGATTTAGGGGTAAAGGTGGTGCAGGAAGATACCCCAGGCTGGACCCCTGCCCGCAATGCAGGCTTAGGAGCAGCGCGCGGGGACATAGTCCTTTCGGCAGATAGCGATAATCTTTATCCCTCTCAGTGGATAAACCAGCTATCTGAGCCCTTGCGGACAAGCGGCAAAACAGTAGCAACCTGTAGCGAGTATTGTTTTTATAAAATTGATCAGCGCTACCCCCTCAGTTTGCACCTCTATCAGTATTTGCGCTATTTTAATAATTTATTACGGCACCCTAAGCGGCCCCATCTCAACTGCTTAGGGGGCTCCATGGGCTTTAAGAGGGCAGCAGCCCTGGAAGTAGGAGGCTACATGGCCTCAGGCCGGGGAGAGGATGGAGAGCTTGCTTACCGCTTGGCGCGGTTGGGACGTATCGTGTACGTGCATCAAAAAGGAGCCTTGTCTTACGCCAGTTTGCGTTCTGTCTTTAAGGATGGGGATTTAACCAAGGCTTTTTGGGAGCGTTTTAAGAAGCACATGGCGCGGCTTTTTACTTACCTTACGCCCCAGAAAAACGGTTAACTACGTGGAACTTATTTTTTGGTTGCTCCTGGTATTGGTGGTTTACACTTACCTGGGCTACGCCCTTATCCTGGGCCTGGTCGTAAAGATCAAAGCGCTGTTCAAGAAGAAACCGGCGTCTAACGAAGCTTATGAGCCAGCCGTTACCCTGGTGATTCCGGCCTACAATGAAGAGGATTTTATCGCTGAAAAGGCCCGTAATAGCTTAGCATTAGATTACCCCAAAGAGAAACTTCACATTCTCTTCATAACCGATGGATCAACGGACCGGACGGTAGAAATACTGCAAGACATTCCTGGCGTAGCAGTAAGCCACTCCGAGCGCAGGGCCGGTAAGAGCGCCGCCGAAAACCGGGCCATGACCCTGGTGAAAAGCCCCATCGTCATATTTTGCGATGCGAACACTTACCTCAATGAGGCATGTGTTCGTTACATTGTTCGGCATTATACGGACCCTAAGGTAGGCGCTGTGTCCGGGGAAAAGCGAGTAATGAGCCAGGAAGCCGATGCCGCCAGCGCCGCCGGGGAGGGCATGTACTGGCGCTACGAGAGCACCATTAAGCGTTGGGAAAGTGGACTTTATACCGTGGTGGGTGCTGCCGGAGAACTTATCTCTTTCCGTAGTAATCTGGTACAGGACCTGGAAGAAGATACCATTCTGGACGATTTTATCCAGAGCACCCGCATTTGTGAGCAGGGCTACCGGGTGGTATATGAACCGGAAGCTTATGCCGCCGAAACGGCCAGCGATAACGTGGGGGAGGAGCTCAAAAGAAAAATACGCATAGCCGCCGGTGGCTGGCAAGCCATGAGCCGCTTGGGTTCTTTGTTGCGTTTTTGGAAACACCCGATCCTTTCCTGGCAGTACCTTTCCCATCGTGTTCTACGCTGGAGTGCTAGTGCCCTGGCCTTACCCTTGTTGTTATTGGTGAACCTCTACCTGGCCCTGCATTCTTCTTTTTACACAGGCCTCCTCATCGCTCAATTATTGTTTTACGGCATGGCTTTGCTGGGGTGGGCTCTGGAAAACCGGCGTATACGCCTTAAGGTCCTTTTTGTGCCCTATTACTTTTCTATGATGAACTACGCAGTTATGGCCGGCTTCCTGCGCTGGCGCAAGGGAGGGCAAAAAGCCGCCTGGGAGCGAGCTAAGCGTGCCAGCAAATAGTCACTGTTTAAGTTTACAGGAGCTCGATGCGGCTCTTTAGGCCTCCCGAGGCCAGCGCCGGGAACAAGATTATTATCCTGCTTAGGCCTTTTCTGGCCATTCGTCGAAGAATTTATACCAATCATCGAGCTCACGTATATTCAGCGTTCTACAATGTTGGTTTATCGAAATTTTATTTCGTCTATGAAGCCGCGATCGCAATTTTGCCGCTGGATAAAAATTTAAACCGCCATGAAACGGATCAATCTCATTACCCTGGCCTCGATCATCGGCCTGGCCGCTTGTCAAAAGGATGATCAAAAAGTACAACAGCCACCCAGTTCCAGCGCTGGAAAAGACATTACGGAGCTTAAAGTGCCCGATGGCTTCAATTTTCAAACCGCCCGGGATATTCAGGCGCAGGTAAGCGTTAAGGGCTTGCAGGATCAGCCCCTGGGGGGTAAACGCGTAAGTTTTTTCACGGAAAATCCCAACAGGGGAGCAGCGCCCTTCGCCGCCGGCGTGACAGACCCGGCCGGTAGGTTGGATATGGCTATTCAAGTGCCGGCTTACGCCGAGGAAGTTTTTGTTCAAGTGCAGGCTGCCGGCTTCAAAAACCTGGAGAAAACCGCGATCGCGCCTAGCATTGAGGCCCACTTTGGCGGAAAACCCCACGCCCGCCCTGGTAAAAGGGGGAAAATGAAGGCGGCACAGTCTGGCCCGGTTCCTATTAGTGGCAATTATTACTACATGGGAGGCTTCACCAGCGGAAAATATAAAGGCTTACCCGACTACCTGGAGCCCAATGGGGACAATATCAGCCAATCTTTCCTTGATGAGATAAATGCATCATTACCAGAAAGTAAACCGGTACCTACCAATAATCCCTCTTATTTGGCCAGTAGCAATGAGCTAGATGTAGTGGTAGAAGAGAAAAGCGATGTATGGGTCACCTTCGTTACGGAGGGAGCCGGTTATCGCAATACCCTGGGTTATTACGTCTTCGATAGCGACAACCCGCCTAGCAGCCCCGCTCAAATCGACTCTATCTTCGTCATTTTCCCAAATGCCTCCCTTTCCTCTGGTGGAGGGGGTCAGTTAAATCCCGGAGATAAGGTAAAGCTGGGCACCTTTCCTGCCGGTAAAACCATCAGTTGGGTCCTCTTTCAAAAAGGGTGGACCGGTAGCCGAGTGAGAGCCGCTAATGCCACCAAGTTTTACAGTAAGCCCAGCTTTAATAATGCGGTAGAATCCGATAATAGTAAAAACCAGCATACCGTTCAGTTGGCGGATATTGGCCGGGAGCTCCTACTCAATGGCTTTGAAGATCAAACCCGCAGTAATAAAAGCGACAACGACTTCAATGATCTGATCTTTTACGTAACGGCCAATCCCTGGGAAGCAATCGATATCGGTAACGTTCCCCCCACTACCCCCAGTGAAGATGATGATAATGACGGGGTAGGTAATGAGGGCGACGACTTCCCCAATGACCCTACCCGGGCGGTAAGCAATGACTTCAGCGGTACGCTTGCCTATGAAGATCTCTGGCCCAATCAAGGCGACTACGATTTCAACGACCTGGTACTGGACTACCAAATCGAGCACGTGCTTAATAGTGGCAATAAGCTCGTCGAGATCAATGCGGACTGGACCGTTAAAGCCATCGGGGCCGCTTACGAAAATGGTTTTGGTATTCAATTCCAGGACATTGCACCCGGCGTGGTCTCTGGCGTTACAGGGCAGGATCTCTCTAAGGGGATCGTGAGTAATAATGCCAACGGAACCGAGTCCGGTCAGCAAAAGGCTACCGTTATTTTCTTTGAAAATGCGCGCGATGTAATGCCACCTACCTCTGGGTTTATCAACACGCGACCCGGAACTGCCCCCGTTAACCCGCAAACCGTCTCTAATGGCATCTCTTTCAATACCCCCCAGGATCAAGCTAAGGTAGGCTTACCTCCCTATAACCCCTTTATTTTTGCCAATGGCACTCGCGGACGGGAGGTACACCTTGCTGGCAAGGATGCCACTAGTCTGGCCAACTCCAGCCTTTTCGGTACCGGGGATGATGCTTCCAATACCAACAATGGCAGCACCTACCAAAATGCTCAGAACCTCCCCTGGGCCATCCATGTGAAAGGCAACTTTAAGCACCCCATAGAGCAAACCGCCATTACCAGTGCTTACAATTTCTTCGCTCAGTGGGCCACTTCTGGCGGTACCCAGTATCCTGATTGGTACACCGATCAGTCCGGTTACCGCAACGCGGCCGAGCTGTATTAGGCCCATACGGAGCCCCACAACATAGCAGTTAATGCACCTCCTTTTAGAGCCCCTGCACTCGCCTGCAGGGGCTTTTCTAATATAGGCCTGCCGGCCAAATGTGCCAGCCAACGTCCTAAGGACACCGGAAAAAGCTTACAACCCCTAGAAGTTGGGCTTCAGCATGAAGCGAGAGTAAAATTCATCAATTACGGCTACCGCCTCATCAGCAGTATCTACCAGGCTAAAGATATCCAGATCTTCCTTATTGATATTGTTTTCTTGTTCTAAGAGGACCTCTTTAATCCAGTCCAGCAGGCCACTCCAGAATTTTTTACCTACCAGAATAATGGGGAAGCGGCCTATTTTGTAGGTCTGAATAAGGGTAAGCGCCTCGAAGAATTCATCAAGTGTCCCAAAGCCACCGGGCATCACGATAAAGCCCTGTGAATATTTCACAAACATCACCTTCCGCACGAAGAAATAATCGAAGTCTAAGTTCTTATCCTGGTCTATGTAAGGATTGGGCTCCTGCTCCATGGGAAGGTCTATGTTAAGCCCTACGGAGGTACCGCCGCCCTTCTGGGCTCCTTTATTGCCCGCTTCCATGATGCCCGGGCCGCCTCCGGTTATTACCCCGTAACCGGTTTCCGTGAGCTTCTCCGCTATTTTCTGGGCCAGGGCATAGTAAGGATGATCTTTTTGGGTGCGCGCGGAGCCAAAAATAGAAACACAAGGGCCTATTCGGGCCAGCGACTCATAGCCGTTTACGAACTCACTCATGATCTTGAAAATAGCCCAGCTATCATTGGAGCGGATTTCGTTCCAATTTTTTGACTCAAAGACTTTCTGAATAGAAGGGCCTTCTTTTTCCTCTTGGGGGTCTTTCATACCTTTTGCAGTCGTTTCATTTCGGATTTCAGATACTGGCCCGTGTAGCTGTCTTCTTGCTGGATAATTTCTTCCGGGGTTCCTTCAAATATTATTTCACCGCCGGCATCGCCCCCTTCGGGACCTACGTCTATGAGGTGGTCAGCTAGCTTTATCACATCCATATTGTGTTCGATCACCAGTACGGTATTGCCTTTATCCACCAGCTTTTGCAGGACCTCCATCAGGACTTTAATGTCTTCAAAATGAAGACCGGTAGTAGGCTCATCTAAGATATACAATGTTTGCCCGGTATCGCGCTTACTGAGTTCGGTAGCCAGTTTTACTCGCTGGGCTTCGCCTCCTGAAAGGGTAGTACTTTGCTGTCCCAGCGTAATATAGCCTAGTCCTACCTCCTCGATGGTCTTTAGCTTTTGGTATATTTTGGGTACGTGTTCAAAAAACTTGACCGCCTTTTCGATGCTCATTTCCAGGACATCACTGATGCTCTTACCCTTATAGCGCACCTCCAGCGTTTCGCGGTTGAAGCGCTTGCCCTGACAGGTTTCACAGGGCACGTATACATCCGGTAAAAAATTCATCTCAATTACCCGAATGCCACCGCCTTCACAAGTTTCGCAGCGCCCGCCTTTCACGTTAAAGCTGAAGCGCCCGGGCTTATAGCCCCGTACTTTAGCTTCCGGCAAATTGGCAAATAGGCTTCGAATAGGAGAGAGCGCTCCTGTATAAGTAGCCGGATTGCTTCGGGGCGTGCGGCCTATGGGGCTCTGGTCTATGTCTATTACCTTATCAATATGATCCAGGCCTTCCAGTTTTTTGTAAGGCAGCGGTTCTTTTACCGAGCGGTAAAAATGCTTACTGAGGGCCGGATATAGGGTTTCGTTCACCAGCGAAGATTTACCGCTACCACTTACCCCTGTAACCACAATAAGCTGGCCCAGGGGCAATTTGAGGTCCACTTTTTTCAGATTATGGCCGGAGGCGCCTTTGAGCAAGAGGTGCTCTTTTTTGGGCTTTCGTCTTTCAGCGGGCAGGGCCAGCTCCCGGTCGCCGCGCAGATATTCCGCCGTAAGGCCCTGGTCCTGATTAAGCTGGTTTGGGGTGCCCTCGGCCACCAGATAGCCGCCGTGCTTTCCGGCTCCGGGCCCCAGGTCCATCACATAATCGGCTTCCTCCATCATGTCCCGGTCATGTTCTACCACCAGGATAGAGTTGCCCAGGTCGCGCAGCTCCTTAAGGGAGCCTATGAGCTTGTGGTTATCGCGTTGGTGCAGGCCTATGCTGGGTTCATCTAAAATATAAAGCACGTTTACCAGCTGGGATCCTATTTGGGTAGCCAGGCGGATCCGCTGCGCTTCCCCGCCGGAAAGGGATTTGGCGGGCCGGTTTAAGTTTAGGTAATCCAGGCCTACGTTGAGCAAAAAGCTGGCCCGGGAGCGGAGCTCTTTCAGTATTTCGTGAGCTATTTTTTGTTGATCTCCGCTCATTCCCCCCTCTACCTCTTCCAGCCATTGTGAAAGCTTGCCTAGGTCCATTTGAGCCAGCTCCGATATGTTTTTTCCCCCAATATAAAAATAGCGTGAGGCCTGGCGCAGCCGCTGTCCATCACAACTGGGGCAGGCCTTCCGCACCATAAAATCCTCGGCCCAACGCTTGATAGAGCGGCTTTTGGCTTCTTCGTGTTGGCTTTCGATAAAGCGGATAATACCCTCAAAATCCAAGCTATAGCGCCGTTTAATGCCCAGGTTTTTGTTGGTCACTTCAAAGGATTCCTTACTGCCGTAAAGAATTACGTCCATCCCCTTCCGGGGGATATCCTTAATGGGCGTATCCATGTCAAAACCGTAGCGATCGCCGATGATCTCCAGCTGGCTGAATATCCAGGTCTTTTTGTAGCGTCCCAGCGGGGCCAGTCCGCCTTTTTTGATACTTTTTTGCGGGCTTTCTATCACCTTATCTACGGATACCTCATTGACCTCCCCCAGCCCTTTGCAACGCGGGCAGGCGCCCTTGGGGGAGTTAAAGGAAAAGGTATTGGGCTCTGGTTCCGGATAAGCGATGCCCGTCGTGGGGCACATCAAGCTGCGGCTGTAGTGTTTTACACTATCGCTTTCGTGCGGGAGCACCATCATAGAACCTTTGCCTTGCCGGAGCGCCACCCTTATAGATTCTTTGAGCCTATTTTCGTTGGAAGCTTTCACCTCCAGGCGGTCTATCACCGCCTCTATATCGTGGGTTTTATAGCGATCTACCCGCATGCCGGCGCTTATGTTCTTCAGCGTTCCATCCACGCGCACCTTTACAAAGCCCTGTTTGGCTATTTGCTGAAAGAGCTCCCGGTAGTGCCCTTTGCGCGATCGTACCAGCGGCGCCAGGATATTGATGCGCTCGCCCTGGTATTGCTCATTGATCAGCTTCCGGATCTGCTCTTCCGTGTAGCTTACCATTGCCTCGCCGGTCTCGTAGCTATAGGCCTTAGAAGCACGGGCAAAGAGCAGGCGCAGAAAGTCATAGATCTCCGTGATGGTCCCCACGGTAGAGCGCGGATTTTTGCTCGTGGTCTTTTGTTCTATGGAAATAACCGGGCTCAAGCCCTCTATTTTGTCTACATCAGGGCGCTCCAGGTTGCCCAGGAATTGCCGTGCGTAGGCGCTGAAAGTTTCTATATATCGGCGCTGTCCTTCCGCATAAATGGTATCAAAGGCCAGAGAGGACTTACCACTCCCGCTTAAACCGGTGATGACCACCAGCTGATCTCGTGGTATTTTGAGGTCCAGGTCCTTAAGGTTGTGTACCCGGGCGCCCAGAACTTCTATGTGAGCTGCTTCCAAAGAGAGTTTATTTCAAGTGAAGGCTTGCCAAAGTGGGCAAAATTAGCGCTAAAACGCGAGGCCTCCTCAAAAGGTTTCCCCGGGCGGATATCCCCTTGACATTGTGGAATAATTGTTGTCCCTAAGTCCCTGTATCCCCAATAAAGCCTCTATTTTAGCCCCTCGTTGACGGTCACTCATACCAACCGTATATTTATGAGAATAACCTTGCGCTTACTCGTTGCGCTGCTTTTCATTTGGCCTACGGCCAAAAGTGCGAGCGCTCAGCTTCAAGGCCGGTCGCTTATTTATGAAGGGGACACGGCCTGGGTCAATGCCCAATTGCGGCGTATGAGTCTGGACGAAAAGCTGGGGCAGCTATTTATGGTGGCGGCCTACAGCAATAAAGGGGAGGCGCATGAGCAGGAGATGCTGCGCCTCATCCGGGAAGAGCATATTGGGGGGCTTATCTTATTTCAGGGCCACACTCAGCAGCAGCTGGCCCTGAGCCAAAAATATCAACAAGCGGCGGCCCTGCCATTGCTAATAGGGCAGGATGCGGAATGGGGCTTACAAATGCGGCTGGAGGACGGCTTTCAGTTTCCCTGGCCCCTTACCGTAGGTGCTATTCGCGATACCCAGCTTAGCTATTCCTACGGAAAAGCCATTGGCGAACACTGCCGCCGCTTGGGGGTTCGGCTCAACTTTGGCCCGGTGGTAGACGTGAATACCAATCCCGATAACCCAATTATTAATGCACGCTCCTTTGGCGAAA
>CAJXMS010000051.1 GCA_913056475.1 uncultured Bacteroidota bacterium | reverse complement strand
GCCGTAACGCCCTTATCCAGCGGGTGGCAGGCCTTCTCTAAGCGGTTCTTAAAATGAAAGGGGCGCTCCCTAGGCAGAGCCTCATAATCCAGCAGGCCCTCCCCTTGACAGAGCAGCCATTCCGTAGCATTCATAGCTATAAGCTGTACCATGATATGACCAATGAACCTTTTTAAGGTATTTAACCAACTGAAACCCTGCGGGTGCCAAAGCCAAAAAAAGGGCGCGTGCCTCAACAACACACACGCCCTCTACTTAAAGCCACTCCTTCATAAGAAGGAATATAAAAGACCGCATTAGAAGCGAACCCTTATCTCAACACGCCGATCGAGGTAACGGTCCTCGTTGAAATCATAGCTAACCTGTTGCTGCTCGATCGGGATATTATTATTTATGTAAGTCTGAAGTAGCTCTGCCACGGCAGACGCTCTCCGCTGTCTTAGCTCAGCATTATAGTCTTCCGGCCCCCGTTCGTCGGTATAGCCCACTACCTCCAGGGTTAGTTCCTCGTTTTGCCAATACTCGGTTGGCTTAAGGGCCTCTATAAATTGAAACAAGGCTTTTTTGCCCTTTGGTCCGATGCGGTCACTTTCGATAGGGAAGTACACATAAGCCTTATGAGCGCTAGCAAAAATCTCTTGATCCCTTGCTTTAAGGGAGTCGAGGGTTGCCTGACGCAAGGCCATTTGCTGCTCTACTTTTTCGATGCGTGCTAAGACCTTTTGCGATAAGTCCTTTTTGAGATTCTCCAGACTCATTTCCAGGCTATCTTGCTGCGCCTCCATCGCATTAGCGGTACTGGCGAGCTCTTCGTTGACCACTGGACGATCACTAAGATTATAGACAGGCGCCTCTACTTTACGCCCCCCCACTAGCTTAATGGCTTTTCGCTTACCGGTAAACTTATAACGAAGGCCCAAATTGTTCCTCAGGAATTGGTCCTGACCGGTACCGTAGTCGTACCCGTCAAGCCCATCATTATTCACCCAGTTATAACCGCTATTCAGGAAGATGGCCCAGTTGCGGTTCAGGTTGTAGGCTACTTCAAGGCCAAGATTGGCCGAAATATCCTGCTTTCCCTCCACCGTGCTTATCAAAGATTGGTCATTGCTGAGAAAGCGTTGGGCAGTGAAGTCGATTAGGCTAATTCCGGCGTAGGGGACCACATTCCACTTTTTAAGGCCCGCCGAACGGCGGGTAAGGTTGTGGAACATAAAGCGCATACCCAAGCCGTACTGCATAAAATCGGTTTGGTAGTATTCACCTATATCATTGGACCCCGATAAAAGGCCGTATTGATAGTTGCCGTAAAGGGTAAACACGGGGCTCAAGGCGACCCCCATGTTAATCCCCAGATTATAATCGAACTTATCCTGGTTGCCGTAAAGGCCCCGCATATCATCGACGGGAACTCCTTCTAGGTTGGCATCCTGCGCAGGTAGATACAGATCATATTGATGCCCTCCCTGCACACTTATACTTAGCCGTTCCCCAAGTTGGGCCATAACGCCACCGGTAATCAGGAGGCTTAACGTAAGGGTTGTTATCGTTTTCATTAAAAAGGGAGTTTTCTAGTCTTTACGAAGAATGGATTTTACTACCACTTGGTTAGACCGGCTGGAGCTTATGACAAAGCGATACAAACCAGTGGGGTGTTGACTGAGGTCAACGCTGTTAAGCGCATCTTTTTTCAAATCCCTATCCAGGATGAGCTTCCCGATGGCATCATAGACCTTCAAATGCTGCTCGCCTTTCATATTGGGCATCTCGAGACGAACTTCGCCGGTCGTAGGGCTGGGATAGATTTCCAGTGCCTCGGGCCCAAACTCGACGAGGGAAACGCTTCCAAAGGGATAAGCCTCCGATAGTTCAGAGCAACCATTGGGAGACCAAACCTTCACGCGGTAGAAGCCGGATTGGCTCACCTGGAGCGATTGGCTAGTGGCGCCAGAAATGGGCGCCCCGTTTAAGAGCCACTGGTAGCGGTGATACTGACCCGTGGTGAGATAGGAAGCGCCTTGCCGAACGACGGTAGGTTTGGTGGGCGCTGGTACCACGGTAATATTGATTTGCCCGGTAGTTTGACAACCAAGCGAGTCCGTGTACACATAAGAGACGGGATGATTACCGGTGCCCGCCAGCCCTGGATCAAAGAGGTTGCCGCTAACAAAATTCCCGCTGAAGGTGAGAGCAGGATCGCCAAAGCGGAGGTCTACTTTAGCCTCGTTGACACAAATGTCGCTGATATTGGACAGGTCGGGATACATTTGGTCGGCTACTTGCACCCGGAAGCTTACCGTATCGGTATTGCCAGCGTTGTCCGTGATTACGAACTGATTTACGGTAGTTCCGGTAGGGAAAGTATTGCCCGGCTGTACGCCCTTGATTTGGCTCACGACCGCATTGCTGCAGTTATCACTTCCCGAGGGAAGCACGTAACTGTAAGCCGCATTACAATACCCTAAGAGGGTATCGTTGGGCACCCGGGTAAACTGGGGGGCCTCCCGGTCCTCAACGGTGACGGTAAAAGTAGCTTGGTCGGTATTACCACTGGCGTCCAACACCGTAAGGGAGACGGTATGGCTTCCCACGGCATAAAAATCGGGATTAGGCCGGCTGTAGAAGGCCGTATCCACCCCACAATTATCTGTACCAGTAGGGCTGGGAAGCGTCACCGTGGCCCCGCACTGCCCGGGATCATTGGCCTGGGTAATGGCAGCGGGCGGCTGGGCTACGGGGTCAATATCATCCGTTACCACGAATGTAAAGGTGTAGAGGCGGCTATTTCCTACATCATCTGCCGCAGTGAAGGTTACCGTATGCGTCCCGACGGGGAAAAAGCTTCCACTGCTATCGCTGCTGGTAATAGTGTGGGGAGCGCAAAAATCATAAGCCGTAGGCGGCACCCATGACACAAAAGCACCGCAGGAATTAGGACCCGCGCTTTGCATAGAAAGAATGCTTGCGCCACTTACGAAAGTAGGTGCTATGGTATCCCTTACTTCCACTACCATTGTATCATGGGTGGTATTCCCCGCTGCATCGGTGGCGGTTGTAACCACGTCGTGAAGTCCGATGCCAAAGAAAGACCCGGAAGCCCGGCTACTGCTCACACTGAAGCCAGCACAATTGTCGGTTAACCCATTTGACCAGCCAACGGAAGCCCGGCAGAGATTGTCTGCATAAGCTAAGATGGTATCGGGTCGATTAAATTGGGGGGCAAAAGTATCCAGCACGGAAACCAGCGCTGTTTGTTGAGCGGTATTGCCGCTGGGGTCGGTTGCCACCAGGGTTACGGTGTTTTGACCGAGGTCTCCACAATTAAAAATGGTTTCACTTAAGCTAAAGCTCGCTATGCCTACATTATCGGTAGATCCGCTGTCCACCTGCGCCACACTGAGGCTTCCAACGCCATTGCCGTCGAGATAAACCACAGCGGGTTTGGTATTAACCACCGGGGCTTCGGTATCCAAGATATTGACGGTAATGGTTCGCTGGGTCACGTTGCCATTGACGTCGGTAAGGGTTATTACCACGGCATTGTTGCCGTAGTTGGAGGTATCCAGCTGATTGGGGTTGATAGATAAGCTAGCGATACCGCAGTTATCGAAGGAACCATTGTCCACGTCTGCCGAATCAATATTTACCGTGCCGGTAGGTCCCAACACTAAGGATAGGTTACGCACCAATAAAGTGGGCGCAAGGCTATCGACTACCGTAATAGGAACGGAGTCGGATGTTACATTTCCATTTACATCTTTCGCCGTTATTTGCACGATTTGACTGCCTACATCAGCACAGCCAAACTGATCTTTAGAAACCTCGATGGTATCGAGTGCGCAGTTTGAGGTGGTACCGTTATCCAGGTCTGCCGCCGTGATATCCGTAGTGCCATTAGAGTCCAAATAAACCGTAAGCGGCTGGGTAGCGAGCTCGGGGGAAATAGTATCCAAAATGGTCACAAAAGTGGTATCGGTAGTAACATTAGAACTTTGATCTTCCGCACTGAGAAGGATGGCGTGTGTTCCCGTGTCCTGGCAGGAAAAACTACTTTGATTGAGGTAAAGCGAATCCAGGGAGCAATTATCCTGTCCAAAAGGAGATACCAAAAGCGTATCGGAACTGCCTGAAGTAAAGGTGAAGTTGTAGGCCTTATCCCCCAGGAAAATATCAATCGAAGCGCCGTTCCAGCCATCTCCGAAACTATCAAAACCCACTATCTGATAAGCACAGGGGCCACCACAGGTAGAAACGTTCGTAAGGTCGGAGAGGAATATGCCTGTAGCGGGCACCGTGCCGTAACTCTGAAGAAGGCTTCCATCCGGTGCGTAGATATCAAAGGAAATTTCGCTGTCCCAGCTTCCGCTGTTGAAACTGAAAAAAGCGCTATCCGCCTTACGCGCCTGGGTGGGGGTAATACTGGCCGTACCGGTGCTATCTAAATAGACCGTAAGGTCTCGGGCCTTCAGCTCTGGGCCGATGGTATCAATTACTTGCACCTGAACCGTATCCACAGTGGCGTTTCCAAAGGGATCAATGGCTTCTATCAGGACCTGATTTACCCCCAGATCAGCACAGGTATAAGTGGTTTTTTCAAGATTGAGGGAGTCTACGCTACAATTATCCGCGGTACCTTGGTCCAGGGACGCTGCGGTAAGGCTGGCTTGCCCTTGCGCATCCAGGGCCAGTACGGTATCCGTATTGTAACGGAGTACGGGGGCCAGCGTATCGTGTACATCTACTGGCAGCGTTAGGGAAGCGGCGTTGTCGTTAGCATCTTCAGCCACGACCACCGTTTGTAACAACTGCGTAGCCGAAACACTCACATTCTCAAGTCCCCAGTTATCAAAGGAAGAGCCGCTATTCTGGGGCTGGTACCAACGGAATTTGGTGTTTGTGGTCTGGGCCGAATCCGGAATGGGAATCGAGTTATAATACCAACGGTACCAGGGCTCTGGATTTCCGGTGATATCCCATTGATCATAAAAGGTAACCCAGTTATTCCCACCGTCTGTAGAATACTGCAAATACACCTCTTCGGAGGCTTGATCCCCATCCTCGCAGCCGTTACTGGGATCGTCATCCCCGTAGCGGATGTAAAAGTCGAGCGAACCGCCCAGGGAAACGTCCAGGGCATTGGTTTCCACGAAGCGAATACCGGAAGGGGCATTATTGGTGGCCCAGAAATAATTCGAGTTATCCGGCGTATTACCGGTAGCCGAGTCACAGGGCTGACCCACCGAGAAGGGGGAGGAGTTCCAGCCCGCGGGCAAGCTGCCCGTGTTAAAATCAAAGGCGGTGGCCACTAGAGAAGGATCCACATCGCTACAGGTGAACTGGGCCTGGCTGTAGTAAAAAGTATCTATGCCACAATTATCACTTTGCTGGCTAAGCACCGCAGATGAGTCTGGAGCAATGCCTATTCCGTTAGAATCAAGATAAACATCTAAGAGGGAAAGACTGCTGGCAATAGAGGGGGCCAGGGTATCAACAATGGTTACCCTCGCCGTATCCTGACCGAGGTTGCCACTGCCATCGGCCGCGTAGAGGATCACATCTTGCTGCGGGGCGTCTGCGCAACTAAGCACTTGCTGTGAAATAAAAAGACTATCGATAGAACAGTTATCATTTGTATTAAAAGCGATGACGGTGCTATCGATGCTGCCATTATTAAAAGTAAAGTTACTGGTAACGCCCCCAATAGTGACATCAATCGAGGCCCCGTTCCATCCATCGCCAAAACTGTCATAGCCAATAATGGTAAAACCGCAGCTACCGGCGCAACTGGTGAAGCCGGTATAGTCTGTTAAGAAAAGTCCCGGCGTAGGCGTTGAGCTAAAATTCTGGATCAGGCTGCCATCCGGGCCGTATATTTCAAAGGAAATTTCGCCGTCGTAGTTTCCGCTATTGAAGGAAAAATAGGCACTATCCGTCTCTAAAAGGTCCTGCGCGGTAATGTTGGCAGTACCACTGCTGTCCAAATAAACGGTAAAATCCTCGGCCGCTACCTCCGGCTGGATAGTATCTATGATGGTCAGCTGGACACTGTCTACGCTGCGATTTCCCGAATTATCAATGGCTTCGATTGCCACGTTCCGTGTACCGAGGTCTGCGCAGCTGAAGGTAGTTTGGTCCAGATTAATAGAATCTACGCTACAATTGTCATAGGAGCCCTCGTCAAGATCCATGGGACTCAAGGAAACCATGCCATTGGCATCCAATGCCAGGGTAGTGTCCTGATTGAATTGTAAAACAGGTGCCAGGGTATCGATAACATCCACCGCAAAATTGACGGTGGTGGCATTGCCGGTAGCATCTTTTGCTACCAAACTGGTTTGCAATAACTGCGTAGCGGATACACTAACGTCCTCAAGCCCCCAGTTATCAAAAGAAGAGCCGCTGTTTTGGGGCTGATACCAACGGAATTTGGTGTTCGTGGTCTGGGCGGCGGAAGGAATAGGAATAGAATTAAAATACCACCGGTACCAGGGCTCTGGATTTCCGGTGATATCCCATTGATCATAAAAAGTCACCCAGTTATTCCCACCGTCTGTGGAATACTGCAGATACACCTCTTCGGAGGCCTGATCCCCATCCTCGCAACCGTTGCTGGGATCGTCATCTCCGTAGCGGATGTAAAAGTCGAGCGAACCGCCCAGGGAAACGTCCAGGGCATTGGTTTCCACGAAGCGAATACCGGAAGGGGAATTATTGGTGGCCCAGAAGTAATTCGAGTTATCCGGCGTATTACCGGTAGCCGGGTCACAAGGCTGACCGACCGAGAAGGGGGAAGAGTTCCAGCCCGCGGGCAAGCTGCCCGTGTTAAAATCAAAGGCCGTGGCTACCGATGAAGGGTCTAGATCGGCGCAGGTGTATTGCTCCTGGGTATAGTATACGGTATCTACCCCACAATTATCTCCGAGCTGACTGATCACCGCCGAAGTATTGGGCACCTGCACATTACCGGTAGAATCCAGGTATAAATTAAACTGGGATACGTTGGCACTAAGCGTAGGCGGAGTATTGTCGTTAAAATCAATTTGGAAACTGCTGGTAGAGGAAAGCTGCGTTTGCTTGTCCAGCGCCGTAATGGTAACTTGACCGGGGCCTGTGACGTTCCAGGTAGGCACAGGGGTGGTCCCTACCTGCCAGGAGGATCCGCCGTAACTAAGCGTTACATCAGGGTTCGGATCGCATAATGAATTGACCGTGTAATTCGTAAGCGTGCTGGGATCTACCGTAGTGGGGCTACAGGCATAAGTGACCTTGCCGGCACTTATCTTAGGAGCGTTAATCCCCCCTATAGTCTGCGGATAGAGCGAGCTACACCCTTCCATTGTAGTAGCGGCGGTGCCCGCTACGATCTCTAATTCCGTAGGATTGGTGGAACATACAGAAATATTAAAATCCCAGTAAACCCAGTCTCCGTAGGTATCTGCGCCGGAACAGGCCCCGTCCAAGAAAATGATATCGTTCTGATTATTCTGGAGCGTTACCGAATCTTGCCCATTGACATAGCCGGTGGCAAAGGTAGTGACGGTATTTCCTGTGTTGTTATTCGTATTGATGCGATACTGCAGGGGAAAACTACTAACGTTGGTAGCAGCGCCATGCCAGTGCTCAATCCACACGCGAACGTTATTTCCGCCGGGAAAACTCCCTATTTGATAACCGACCAAAACGCCATGCCCCAAAACCGGCAATGCCGGCAATAGCAACATGCCCAGGGCTATCCACTTTTGTAATCTCTTTTTCATAACTTTTATAATTTGACTATCACGACATTCGTATCAACGGTAGTTCTCTGTTCTTTCGGAGGGCTCCCAGCACGGACAAACCCCACAATCCATATATTGTACTCAGGCCATTAAGCAAGAAATGGCGTTATTTGAACCAATTAAGATCAGAGGGGAGCTGAAAATGCCCCGATCTGCTTTTTTAAAGCCGGTTTACACTAAAATCTACCAGCTTTAGCTTGCGCACTTCTTCCGTACCCACGTCCTTACGGAAAAATTTAAGCCCATTGCCAGGCTCCGCCGTACAAGTTCCTTCCAGCGTTTGGCCCGGCGCTAAGATGAGCGAATGGAAAAACTCTGAACTTTCGTTCTCATGGCCGTGAGACCAGTACTGCAGATTCAGTTTTTCTGCGCTCTTATTGGATACGGTAAGCATGTAGTATTCAAATTCCAGATCAGAATGAGGGTCGCCGCAGACCTCGGTATCCATTTCTACTTTTACGATTTCGTTTTCAAACAGCACCTCCATAGAAACATTATTGGATTCTACGGATTGAGCCGAGAGCACGGTACCAAGGACCATCAGGAAAAGGCTTGCGATTACTTTCATGGGATTTAAACTTTTAATTTTCCACAAAGCAAAAAGGATTTGCGCTTTAGCACTTGCTATAACCGAGCACAAAACCTTTGCAAAACCGAGAATTATTTTGCTTTGGCCTTGGTTTTTTTGCTTTTTTATAAATTATCAACTCCCAAAGCGCGCTACCTAAGGCCGAATCCTACCAGTGGCTCTCCAAAAAATGTTTGCGGTTACCCTTTCCCGTCGGGGCATCAACATAGAAGCCCCCTTTTAGAGCTTAAGCCCTTCCCTGGCTCCTACCCATAATAAAGATCTTAGTATCCGGCGTCCCAAAGCACATTTGGCCGGGAGGCCTAAAGAGCAGCCACTAGAAAAATGAATAAGGTGCAGAATCCCGGGAAAGCAGGCAAGAGCTCCTTAGTGACCTGCCAGGGGCCTGGAGAAAGCTTTGGGCGGAAGCCCTACCGCCTCTTTGAATACCCGGGTAAAAACACTGGGCGATTTGTAGCCCACGTTATAGCCTACTTCGGCCACCGTCTGGGAGCCGTCTAAGTTTATAAGCTCCTTTTTGGCCGTCTCGATGCGCCATTTATTAAGGTAGCCGCGAAAATTGGTGCCGCTGCCTTGATTGACGGCGCGGGAAAGGTAACTGACGTTGGTCCCGAGCTCCCGGGCCACTAAAGAAAGATTGCATTCCGGATCTCGAAAACGCTCTTCCTGGGCCATGTAACGTTCCAGGCGTTCGTAAAGGACGGTATTATAAGCTTCTGTACTTTCCCCCGCCCCTTCTCGCCGGGGCGATTTGAAAAGGGAATGCCCGATCTTCGTGGGGCGGCGCCACCAGCTCATCCGGCGACCGTAGCGCCAAAAGGCAATCCCACCGATTATGAGCCCAAACAGAAGAGGCCCCCACCAATTAAGGGGAATGCCCTTAAAATGGCCCCCCTGGGGATCGCGGCTCACATAGCCGGAACCGCCCTTTTCAATGGCTTCCTGCAATTTCTGTTCCCGCCAGATAACCCGGGTTTGCGACCGCCGCTGCTCCCGCTGATAAGCCGCAAGGGCATCGCTTAAGGAACGCATCTTGCGATGCTGCCCCACGCCCCCCGCTAACTGCATCCGTAACATGAGCAGTTGCTCGTATAGCCCCAGCTGCTTGATTTTTTCCAGGTAAGGAAGTAAACTTTCCTCCGTTAAAGTGCGGGCCAGGCCAAAGTTTTCCCGGGCAAGGGCCAGGTCCACGCGCGCTAAATTGCGTACCAGGGTGGCCTTGCGGTGTCTTTGTGCCTCGAAACGAAGGGTCGCCCGGTCCAAAAGCGCCTGGGCTTTTTCGTACTGGCCCTTCTCCAATAGCGCGTTGGCCATATTCGTTTCTACCCGGTAAACGGCTAAGGTGTCTCCCCGCCGCAGATCTAAACGCCGGGCTTCCCGGAAAAAAACCAGGGCCGTGTCATAGCGACCTCGCCACATTTCCACCAACCCCAGGTTTCGGGCCGCTAAAGAATGCCAGGCAGGCTGCCCTTCCCGGGTGAAATAGGCGCGTGCTCGATCTCCGTAAGCCTGGCTCTCCTCGTAATACCCCAGCTTACCCGCTAATAAACTCAAATTGACCCAGGACTGCGCCAAGCCCAGACTATCCCCCCGTTTCTGTTCAAAGGCCAGCGAGCGACGGTAGTTGTGATAGGCCGAATCCAACAAACCCAACATCTCGTAATTTATGCCGCGATTGTTGTGACAATCCGCTCGCAATTCTCGATCTTTCTGGCTATAAGGATTCTTTAGAAGCAGGCTGTAGTAGGCGTTGGACAATTTAAACGATTCCTGGTAATAAGCTGCTACGGCCAGCATTTTTAAACCGTAGGCCGCCCACTTCTCCGAAAGCGTGGTAACTTGTTCATAATCCAACGGTTTCATCAGGGAATCTACCCCCCCTAAATCACCGCTTTCCAGGGCTTTTACGGCCGCTTGCACGCGGTAGTGGACCGATACCTGGTCACCGGCGGGTGCCCCCTTTACTCCTACCGCCAGCGTCAACGCCGCCAGTAGCCCCAAAAAGCTGATGCCCCGTTTAGATTTCATTTTTAGATCTTTCTTTTCCCTCATTTAGCAATGCACAATGCTCTTTGCATTCCCATCTTAATACACCCATAAATGTAGGTATTCTCCTTTCGTCCTCTTAAAGGACAAAATACTCTTCTCACTGTACAAGCGCTGTTATACACTCTTGTTATATATATTCATCTGTTTTTCTATATTTTAAAAAATTTTTTTTTAAAACCAAAACCCTTTAAGTTAAAAATGCCCGCCCCTACCCACCTGTAAAAAAGACCCGCACCAAGCAAAGTCCCTTCTCCCGGCCTAGCGCCCCGCATTCTTCTTATTTGTGTTAAGCTCCGCAGACCAACCCGCTTGCCTTTACCCAAAACATCTCCCTTGCAGAAGCCCTCTTGTCACCCCTATTGACCTTTCATCGCCCCCCAATCTCTTGACAAAACCAGTAAAACCGTCATTTATATATTTCCCAAAACCTCCCAATCCTTCCCATTTCCTCCCGGGGCATGACATGGCCTTCTCCCTCTCTTCCCAATAACCCGGGCTGGCGGTAAGTTTGGCCCAAAAAAAGCAAGGTCATGTTCAAATTTTGTCTGCTCTTTCTAAGCTTTCTGCTCATAGCCCCTGCTCAGGCTCAATACGCCGGGGGAAGTGGCACCGCCAGCGATCCGTACCAAATCGCCTCCGCCGAGGACCTCATCGACCTCTCTCATAAGAAAGGTCATTGGGATAAACATTTTATCCAGACCGCCAACATCATTTTTGACCCCGACCCGGCGCAGGTAGATTGGGACAACGACGGGCAGCCTGATGGAAGCGGTACCTCCGGCTTTAAACCCATGTACCACCTGGGTAGCATGGGGAGGCCAGACTATTTCTTCACCGGTAGTTACGATGGCGGGGGACACATAATTCGCCATCTCTACATTTCCCGCCAGGGAAGATTCATTTCTATGTTTGGC
>CAJXMS010000050.1 GCA_913056475.1 uncultured Bacteroidota bacterium | reverse complement strand
TTGGGACTTAACTTTCATGCCGAGGTCCGGAAGCGTTTCCTGCCAGGTCTCGGTATCACCGATATAGGAATAGCGGTGATTTCGCCCAAAGCCTCGCCAAAAGGGAGGGTGCCAAATGCTCGCTGTAATAAAATCGCTTAAAAGGAGCTTCCCGCCAGGCTTCAGCACCCGTACGGCCTCTTTTAAAATGGCTTGCCTATGCAGCGCGGAGTGGGGATGAAGCAAATAATGGCAGTGAATAAGATCTATACTGGCACTGGGCATGTTTAAGCGCTGTGGGGCGGCTTGCAAAAGGAGCCAATGACCTTCCCGGTATTGAATAAGGCGTTGGGTCTCTTTTAGGCTGTACTGATTGAGCTCTACTCCAATCAAAAAAGCCTCAGGATATGTTTCCAACAGCTGGTTAAAAAGGGTCCTATTGCGGCAGCCCAATTGCAGACATCGATCTACCTCGGCAGGTGGGGGACTTAAGCGCAAAGCCATCTGCAGGGCCTTTTGGGATGCCGCGTTTTGCCAAGATTGGCTTAACCAGCCAGGTTTTTTGCGCAGCAGTTTTTGCTCGCTCCGGTTGAGGGTCTTGGCGGGTATCTTTTCGATGTGAGGCTCCAGGATCATAAGAGTTGGAAATGATTCTCCAGGAAGCGCTGGGCCAGCTTTTGATTGTAAGGACCATCGTCTTTTCGCATCTCGGGGAGGTAGTCTTTAGCAAATTCCATCACCTGGTCTTCCAGCTCCTGTTTATAACGCATACTGGGTACGCCCGCTACTGTGCAGGCTACACTAATGCGCTTAAAGGTGATAAGGTAAACCTTGTAGTGGTCGTAGTGGTGCCAGTCT
The DNA here is from genome assembly GCA_913056475.1 of uncultured Bacteroidota bacterium. Classification (GTDB taxonomy): domain Bacteria; phylum Bacteroidota; class Bacteroidia; order Flavobacteriales; family Schleiferiaceae; genus CAJXMS01. The sequence goes on along the minus strand of CAJXMS010000050.1, from coordinate 10,610 downwards.
ATGCTTTGCTGGTTGTGCTCTATGGCTTCATGCACTAGGTCTTTTACCATTTTACGAAGCCCTTTTTGTATCTGTTCGTCCTGATTTGCCGGAAACTTACTTTGATGGCCCAAAATTTGAAAATGTTCGTTTTCCAGCACGTAAACATCATTTAGCTGAGGGGCGTCCTCCGTTGAGCTGGCTTCCTCGTGAGCTGGCGGGTCGGTATAAAGCGTGGTGGGATCCTTGCGCTCCCGCGATACAAAGCCCAGCTTTTCTCGAAGGTTGTACCAGCGGTTGGACAGGTAGTCTTTCACAATGTCCGTAACCAGAGGTCCGAGAATATCGCGTATTTGCTGGGGGTTTTCGCGGCTCTGTTCTTCCAGAGCTTTCATCATGGCCGGCCCAAACTCCTTCGGAAATTCCCTTTTGAGGCGCAGGATACGCTCGCTTAAGATGGGTTCTATGTTCTGCTCCAGCTTTTCTCGGACTTTAATTTCCTGACGAAGCTGTTGCAACTCTCCGTCCATTTCCTCCTGCTTCTGGAGGTCATCTCCCATGAGGAGTTCCCGGAGTACCTCGTATTTGCTTTTTGGATCAGTCATCGAGGAGATCGCTTAACTTTTCGAGGGTTCCTTGGATATCTTTTTTCCGCTGCTGCCAGGCCTGCTGTCCTTTTGCTTGTTCCTGGTCTTTCATCTGCAGCATGCCGTCCATTCGACCTTCCATGCGGGCACTTACTTCGCGTAATTTTTGGTCGAAATGCGCCTGCATCTCATCGAATTTTTGATCGAGCTTTTTGCGATCTTCTTTGGAGGCTTGCAGATGGGGCATTAGTTCATTTTCCAAAAACTTATGGAGTTCTTGGGTGGTATCTTCGCTTTCCTGGATGCGCTGGTCTTGCTCGTGATGGGCTTGGGCCAGAGCCTTATTGCTTTCGTCGAGTAGCTTGCTGAGGTTTTTGATCTCCTCATCGTTTTTCTTCAAGCGCTGGGATACTTTGGAGGCCAGTTTGTCCATCACCTGGGTCAGCTCGTTTTCCAGCTCGCTTTGCTGACTTTGGTTTTGATAGAGAGCCTGTCGAATATCGTAAAGTTCCTCTTCGGTTTTGCGCTGTAAAGCCTCGTTACTGTCTTTTAGGGCGGTTAGTTCTGCCTGGGTCTTTTGGTCGGGGCCCTGGGAAGCCTTTATTTTTTGGTTAAGCGTTTCCCAATAGTTTTTGAGCCGTTCATCGGTGCGTTTTTGGTGTCCCAAAAGCCCACTGGCCAGTTCCTGCAATTTGGACTGGTTCTGCTCAATTTTGCTCTCCACCTTTTCTTCCTGCTGGGAAAGCTTTTGATCAATGCTTTGCTCCAGGTTATTTAAACGCCCCTGGAGGTCGGTTTGCATATCATTTCGGCTGGCCTGGTTTTTTTTATCTTGCTGTTCCATGCGCTGGCTCAAGTCGTTTTTCCATTCACTGCGAAGCTTTTGGGCCATTTCTTTTTGCTTTTGGGAAAAAGCTTGGGCGAGGTTTTCCAATTCCTCAATACGCCGCGCCATACGCTGGGTTCTCTCGCTTAGGGCCGGCGCCGCCGCCATCTTTTCTTGGGCTTTATTGCTCACCTTGTGCAGGTCTTGGCGGAGGTTGTCGTTTTCCTTGAAACGTTCTTTGCGCTCTTGTTTTAAAGACTGGTCTTGCTCTTTTTTAAGCTTAACCATTTCCTTGCTGAGATCATCTACCAGGCTAATCAAGTGCGCAGAGGTACTTTCCATGCGCTGGTTAAGTCCCTTGTATTTGCGGTCCAGGCGTTCGAGTTGGTTGCCTACCAGAATTTCTTTAATCGCTTCTAGCCGGCGGTCCATTTCAGAGATCTGGTCTGGCGTGCTGGATGGTTGGTGTGTTTGTAGAGCTTCCATGGCGTTTGTTATTGAAAGACGTGGACAAATTAAGTAATTATCCGCCCATCGCCTTGATATCTTTTCGATGTCACCGCTATTTTCAACGATAAGGTGTTAATATTTTGCCTTTCAGCCAGGCATACTGGTTTGTTTGGTGGGCACAGTGCCCGGGTGTGCCCATGGTTCCTTGCTCATGTATTCTGCTTTAGATAAACGGCTCCTGGCCTGACAGGATACATTTGGCCGAAGGCCGGCCCCGAAAGGGGCATTGTAATACCATATACGTATATTCGCACCCTTAAAAATTCAAACCCTTATACATGGCTACTTTAGAGCGTATTAGAAAGCGTTCCGGCTTACTCCTTATTGTTATTGGCCTGGCAATGCTGGCCTTTATTCTGACGGACCTGTTCTCTTCCGGTAATTCAATTTTTAGAAGCAATCAAACCGAAGTGGGCAGCGTAAATGGCCATGCGATACAGTATCAGGACTTTAGCGAAAGGGTAGACGAGGTAATGGCTACGCTACAGGCGCAGGCCCAAAACAACCCCCAAATGCAAACGCCCAGCCGCACGCAGGCCGCCAACCGGGTATGGAATGAGTTTTTGCAAGAGGAACTGCTTCACCGCCGCTTTCAGGAAATAGGGGTGCAGGTTTCGAATGAAGAGATAACCGAGCGGATCAAGCAAAACCCGCAAATTCAAAATCAACCTAACTTTAAAGACCAGGTTACCGGCCAGTTTAGTCCCTCCCTCTTTAGGCAGTATGTGCGCAATCTGCGCGAGCAGGCTTCAAGTGACCCCCAGGCGCGACGTATGTATCGGCAGTGGGTAAACTTTGAGAAGAATGTGTACGAGCAAACCCTGGAGAATAAGTATCAAGATATGGTAAAGAAGGGCTTTTATTACCCTACCAAACTGGCCGAGGAGCTCTACATGCGCCGGCAGGTTAATGCCACTGCCCGCTATTTTGGCCTTACTTACAACAGCCTAGACGACTCGGCCGTGAGCTATGATGACCGCGATCTGCGTGCTTATTACGAAGATCATAAAAAGACTTATCGAAGTGAAGCGCTTCGCGATCTGGCCTACGTAACCTTTCGGGTGGACCCTTCCGCTGCGGATAGTCTCACTATTCGGAAGGAGCTTCAGACTTACCTGCGGGAGGAGGTAGTTTCGGCCCGTGGCCAAACGGATACTTTCCCAGCCTTCCAGAATGCGCCCGATGATTCTTTGTTTGCGGTAGGAAGAAGCGATTATCCGGTGGGGGCGCGCTACCTTACCACGGAGCAAATGGAGGCGCCTCTTGATACCTTAGTACCCCAAATGGATACCGGGGAAGTATACGGGCCTTACGTAAGCCAGGGTACCTATACCCTTACTAAGGTGAGCGATAGAACCACGGTACCTGATTCGGTTAAGGCCCGGCATATCCTGATCTCTTACCAGGGAGCAAACCAAGGACAAAGCCAATCCCAAAGGGCGCCTCAGGATGCTCAGAAACTGGCCGATAGCCTCTTTACGGCCTTTAAAGAGGACACGACCGGATTTGGACAAGCGGCCCAGGAACTCTCGGATGATCCAGGCAGTAAAGTAAAAGGAGGAGCCCTCGGGTGGTTTACCCGTGAGCGGATGGTGGCTCCTTTTTCTCGCTTTGCTTTCCTCAATGAAACGGGAGATGTGGGGTTGGTTTTTAGCCGTTTTGGCTTTCACGTCATTCACATCCAAGATCAGGCCGGTAGCAATGATGCATGGCGGCTGGTAAACATTAAGCGCGACATTGAGCCCGGAGAAGCTACGCGGGACAGTGTATATGAAGAGGCAACCCGTTTTGCCTCCCAGGCTTCCGGGGAGCTATCCTTTGCCGAAGCAGCCCAGCAAGGGGGATATAATGCCAGGCCCGTCACTGCGGTGGAGCCTAGCCAGGAGCAGCTTCTGGGAATAGGGAGCAACCGGGAAATTGTGCGCTGGGCCTTTGAAGAAGAGACCAAAACCAATGATGTAGAACTTTTCTCTCAGGAGCGCAGCGCCTATATCGTAGCCACCCTCACGGCGGCATATAAAGAGGGCTATAAACCCCTGGAGCAGGTGAGAGAACAGGTGATCACCAAGGTGATTAAAGAAAAGAAAGCGGCTGCGCTCCGGGACAAGTTGAAAAAAGCTGCGCCGGAAGGGGACAATATCCAGCAGTGGGCCGCGGGGGTGGATAAAGGAGTAGAAAGCCAGAACATCACCTTTGCTACCAGCAATTTAAGTGGTTATGGTACGGAACCCTTACCGCTGGGTGCGGCTACGGGCTTGCCTATCAATGTGATCTCTCCCATCCTGGAAGGAGATAGGGGGGTGTACTTAATGCGGATAGCACGCCGGAGCAATGCAGAGGGCCTCAGTGACTACCAGGCAGAACAACAGCGCTTGGCTACAGAAATGGAAAATGTGGCCAGCCAGCAAATCTTTTCTTCCCTAAAAGAAGACGCGCAGATAGAAGATAATCGGGTGCGCTTTTATTAAGACCCGATCCCGGCGCTTTTAAACAGGGAGTAAATTTTAAAACCCCGGCTGGGCGGTCCATTAGGACGGCTTGGTCGGGGTTTTTTGTGGTGGGTCATAAGGCAGCTTTAGGGCTTCTTTTTAGAGAGGCTACCATTTTAATTACGTGCATGTAAAGATTTTTGGCCCGGCATGGCAGGAACGATCGATTTAGGGCCAAGTCCTCTCCGCTGCTTTCTTTCTGCAGGAAGGAGGAAGTAAAAAAGGAAGGTAGGCGTATGTAAAACCCCCGCAAGAGACGGGGGGATTCACGGCGGTACTCAATTCGCTGGGTTAGAAGGGTTCTGTGTCCGAGAGGAGTCAGGGATCACCTCTGGAGGGAAGAATAACTGGGCAATGGTTCCTCCTTCCGGATGATTTTCAAAGCGTAATTTTCCGCCCACGGATTGGATAAAGTCCTGAACGATGCGCAGGCCAATGCCAGTTCCTTTTTCTCCCCGGGTTCCTTCCTGAGTTCCTATGCGGCCATTTGCCTCCAGCTTTTGGATAACCGTTTCATTCATTCCTTGCCCTTGATCTCTAATGGCTAGGAAGGGCTGTCCCTCGCGTTGGCCTGAGTAGATCCATAGACGACCTTTGGGAGGACTAAATTTTATGGCGTTGCTGAGAAGGTTCCCTACCATACTCTGCAATTGCACGGGGTTTAGGAGTAGATAGGGGAGGGCGTGGACATGCACGTTGGTGAGGATTTCTTTAGCTCGGATATTGGCTTGGTATACTTCCAAGACTTCTTTGAGCTTGCTTTCCAGATGTATCTTTTGCGGTTCTTGGGGCTGTTCGCTCATTTGAAGTCGCGCCCATTGCAGAATGTCTTGGAGCGTACGCAGACTTACGTCAATCTCATTTTTTAAGTAACCGGTCATTTTTTGCAGTTCTTCCCGGGTGATTTCTTGGGCGGAGAGGGTCCCCAGAAGACTGGAAATACTGGACAGGGGAGAGCGTAAGTCATGCGCCAGAACGGAAAGGATTTGGTCTTTCAGTCGGTTGGTTTCATCGAGTTCCTCCTTTTGTTGGCGAATAACCCGGAGCTGATCAGCCAGCTCGCTTTGGCTTTCCTCATATTTTGCTAAGGCCCTTTTGCGCTGACCTGAAAGGCGAACCAGGAATAAGAGTAAAAGCAATAGCAGAACCCCCGCGATCAAAGCGACGATAAGCAGCAAGCGCTGGTTTTGGATGACCTCTTTTTGAAGGTTTTGCTTATCACGTAAAGCTTTGTTTTCGGCTTGGGTGATCATGCTTTCATATTCCGCCCGCATGCGCTGCAGTTCTTCGCTAGAGGTGGCCCTTTGGAGACTATCGTAAACTTTTAAGTAGTCCTGTAAGTGCCCTAAGGCTTCCGTGCTATCCTGCCGTTTTAGTTGAAATTGATAAAGTTTATCATAGCTTTCTTGTAAGAGGTTTAGTCTTTCCAGTTTTTGCGCGGCCTTAAGGCTCTTTTCGAGGGTTTTTTCTTGCGCCTCCGGCTTCCCCCAGTCCCGGTATAGCTCGGAAAGGCCGTTGTAGCTGTAATAAATGCCTTCAGCCATTTGATTTCGGGTGGCCAGGTCTAGTGCACGATGGTAATTTTCCTCGGCTTTTGGGTAGCGTCCTTTTTCGCGGTATATTTCGCCTAGGGCGTAGTAATTAGAAGCCATACTTCCCCCGGCCCCCATCTCTTGCCGCAATTCCAAAGAAGCTTGACAGTAGTCCAGGGCACTATCTAAGGCTCCCGAATCCAGGTAAGTAACTGATAAGTTATGGTAAACCTGGGCAACGCCATGCTTATAATCCGCTTTCCGGTAGTTGCGTAGGGATTTTCGATAGTGCTGAATAGCCCGCCGGGGGTTTTGAAGATTTTCCCGGTACAGCTCTCCCATATTATTGAGCACTACCCCCAGGTTTCGATTGTTTTCCGTGCTATCAAAATAGAGGGTGGCCCGTTTCATCTTGGCAAGGGCACTATCGTACTGGCTTAGTGCCTTGTGGCTAAATGCCATGTTGAGCAACACCCCATTATAAGAGGTTAGGTTCTTCTGCGCGTGCAGCAGTTTTAAAACGCCCCGATATTTTTTAAGCGACTGGAGATAATTCCCAGAAACCGAGAGGGCATTGGCGTAGCCACCGCCTGCTTCGATCATTTGGGCTGTATCTTTAAGTTTTTTGGCCAGTTGATCCCCTTTTTTGTAATAAGTTTTGGCCTCCTTTACCCTACGGATATTAAAGAAATAGTCTCCGGATTCATTGAAATAGCTTATCTTTAAACTATCCGGAACACTGGATTTCAGGGAACTATCCAGCTTGCTGTGCCAATAACGGGAACGCTTATAATGGGAGCGGTTAGTGGCTTCCCGAAGGGAATCTACCCAGCTGGCCCATTGCTGGATCTGCGCCCGCTCTACATCGGGCTGCTGGGCCAGCAGTGGGAAAAATAGGAAGCTTATTAAGATGAATACGGGGGTAATAAGCCGCTGATGCATTAAATGGGTTTGTTGTTCAAAATTAGCAGAATTGGGCAAATGGCGGTCTTTTTATGAGGAAAAAACAAAGAGGTTCCTTCATGGGCGCTAGGTTAAAGGAAAAACACCAGCCCAGCGGTAGCGGCGTTGCCTTTAAAGTCGCTTACGGCGGTAGTACCCTGGTTGAAGTCCTGAAGGTGATACTGGATACGCCAGGCCAGCTTGCGGGTCCCCAGAAATAGAAGGGACCATTCCACGCCTGCCGATACTCGGTAAGAATTTAGCATAAGGGGCGTCTTTTCATCAGCCTCCGGGCCGGGCCACACTTCCACCCCGGTGTCCATGGTCTGAAAACCAAGGCCCAAAAACAGCGAGCCTTCTTGCCAGCCGCTCGCCCAGATTTGCTGGCGGAGTAATAAAGAAAGGCCCAAAGAGTAGTTGCCCTGGTTTTGGTAAATACTATCTTGATGACTTAAGCGCCATTCATCGCGCGGATTGAGGGGGCTAAAATTAAAGACGAGGCTTAGGGACTGTCGCGGATTCCAGCCCATTCCTAAGCCTATATGGAAGGCCGGATTGGGCCGCAGTCGCTCGCCGGCTGCCTGAAAAAACTGCTGGTAATGAACGCCGAAGGAATAAAATTGACGGGGAAATAGAAGCTTCCGAACGGTATCGCGCAGTGCTTTTTGGCTTGGGGTTTGGGGAGGGCTTCGCCAAATGTATTTCCGGGCTGCGTCAAAGTTTTCGGCGCCAAGTATCCCCAGGGTGAGGGAAGGCTTGGGCCCTTTTTGCTGGAGTTTTTGGGCGCCCTGGATGGTGTAATCCCAGTAGGAAAGAGCTTCCGGAGTAAAGAAGTATTTTGGGGCGTTTTGCCGCGCAGCGAGCTCCTGGATGTAGAAACCGTAATAGTCTAGGAGCTCTTTGGGCGATGGACCGAGGCTATCCAGCGAATGCTGGTAAAGCAAGCGCGTACGCAGCAGCGGTTCTACCGGGCCACAGGCCCTTTCCCAGCGCTCTAATTGCGGCTCTATTTTAGGCGTAAAGGGGAAGGCGAATTCTTTTTCCAATAGGGGCAGGAGGGAGTCTTGATAAGGACCGCAGGGCTTGGTTATGATTTTTTCATCCCCCAGCAGGGCTCGAAGCCGGTAGTCCTGGGCGCGTAGGGATGGCCAAACCTTCAAAAGTAAGAGAACGGCGAGCGGTAGACCTAAAAAGCGTTTGGTAAAAAGGAGCATTAAGCGGCGCGTCTTTTGTAGCGATGGGAAGATATAACAAAAAAGATACCGCACGAAGTGGCCGGAGCCACATTTGGCCGGCAGGCCCTATGCACCGGAAGCGGCAGGGCGCGCAAGCCGGCGAATTTTATAATTTAAAATAGCGTACAAAAGCGTAAAAAGGGGGCTTAGGTAATTGAAAAAAGCATAGGGCAGATAGGCGAGGGTATCAACCCCCAGAACGGTACTTTGGTAGGCGCCACAGGTGTTGTAAGGAACGAGTACGGAGGTAACCGTGCCGCTGTCTTCGAGGGTGCGAGAGAGGTTTTCCGGGGCCAGCCCACGCCTGCGAAAGGCATCGGCATACATACGGCCGGGCACTACAATGGCCAGATACTGGTCGCTGGCTGTCACATTAAGCGCCAGGCAGGTACCAGCGGTGGTGGCGATGAGGGAGGCGGTACCGCGGGCCAGGCGTAAGAGGGCGCTCGATAAAGTGTGCAGAAACCCGCAGGCTTCCATAACCCCGCCAAAGACCATGGCGGCCAGGATAAGCCATACGGTAGGCAGCATGCCGGCCATACCGCCGGAGGTGAGCAGGTCTTGCAGAATGGGGTTTTGAGCCGGGTAGTTCACGGAAACGGTAAGGGCATTCATAATAACGCGGTAACCCTGGGCTAAATCTAAGGGGGCTCCCGCTATGCGCTCCAGCAGCGCGCCCTGAAATAGGAAAGCAAATAGGGCGCCGGCCAGGGTACCGAGTAGCAGGGCGGGAAGGGCGGGTACCTTGCGCACAATAAGCAGAATGACCAGAGCTGGAACGAGAAACAGCCAGGGGCTCAGGTGAAAAGTTTGCGCCAATTCGCTTTGCAGTACGCTGATGCGCTCGAGGCTGTCGGTGGCTTCCTGTTGTAGCCCCATAAGGGTAAAGATAATTAGGGCAACGATAAAAGCCGGTAAGGTGGTGTACAGCATATAGCGGATATGGGTAAAGAGATCGGTGCCTGCTACGGCGGGGGCTAAGTTGGTTGTATCGGACATAGGGGAGAGCTTATCTCCAAAGTAGGCGCCGGAGATTACGCTCCCGGCCGCAAAAGCTTCATTGATACCGATGGCTTTGCCCATGCCAATGAGCGCTATGCCCACGGTGGCACTGGTACTCCAGCTGCTCCCGGTGGCCAGCGAAACCAGGGCACATATAATGGCGGTGGCGGGCAGGAAGATGGTGGGATTCAGGAGGTCGAGCCCGTAATAGATCATAGCCGGAACGATGCCGCTGAGCATCCAGGTGCCGGCCAGAGAGCCGATGAGCAGTAAGATGACAAGGGCGCCGGAGGTGGCCTTGATGGAGTGTTCTATTCCCTCCATGATGGTTTTCCAGGAAGTACCCTGGAGAAGGCCTACGGCGGCGGCTACGGCACCAGACAGGAGGAGGATAAACTGATTGGAGCCGCTAAGGGCTTCGTCTCCAAATACGCCGATCACATTGATGCTTAGAGCGGCAATGAGGAAAACAACGGGGAGCAGGGCTCGCCATAGGGCGGGGGGCTGGGCCATGAATGAAATTTGGCCCTATGTTACGAAAATTTTAAGAAGCTGCCAGTAAAAGATGGGCCTGGAGGCTGTTTTGAAAAACTATGGCAGCAATCCCTGGGTAGAATAAGTAAGCGCAAAAGCGGCCGAAAAGCTGATGAGCGTTCCCAGGAGTACGTATTCATTATGGGCCCGGCCGTGGGTATTGTCAAAGCGGATGATAGACTTGGCGGTGATCAAAAAACCAATGGCGATATAGTCTCCCTGAAGAACGAGAAAAAATAGCAGCAAGCGTTCAAAGTAGCCTATCCAGCGACCGGCGCCGGAGAGGTCCTGGGGCGGGTTTATCTCGAGCTGAGTGGCCTGAAAAAAGGATTTTATGCTGATGCCTACCGGGATGGTAAGGAGATAAAGCGCTAGTGCATAAACGGTAGCTGGCTCAGTAGCATAAGAAGGGGCAGGGATATGGAGCCAGGCAGCAGCGTAGCAAAGCATGGCTACCACGGCCAAATGAAGTAGCTGATCATAGAAGAAAAGGGGGGTATCTGGGAACGGGCCTGCAAATGGAGCTTGGCAAGGTCTATCATGCCGTGGCTGACAGCGGTAATGACCAGCACGAGCCACCAATCCCATGCGCCGAGTAAGGACCAGGCCAGGATGCCGGCCACAAGGCTGTGTATATAAAGATAAGGGGAGCGCTCTTTGTAGCGTTCCTTGTGCTTTACCCATCTGCGCGGCTGCAGTAGGAAGTCTGTAAAAAAGTGGGCCGCTAGCAGAGGAATAAGATAAGGTAGATAGTCATACATGGTGGTTTTTTAGCAGATGATGAAAACGACGGGAGAGCTGGGAGTAGGCCGGCCACCCGGCCCTACTGGAGCTCTGATTAATGGCGGGCTGAGATACGTCAAACTCGGAGGCAATTTGCTTTTCGGCAACTTTTTGGAGCTTTCGGTGGAAAATCTGGGCGTGAAAGACGCTCCAGTTTCTCATGATGTGCTCCCAAAGGCCCAGCTGGGTAT
>CAJXMS010000049.1 GCA_913056475.1 uncultured Bacteroidota bacterium | reverse complement strand
TTCTACGGTAGTAGGAGTGGGTGGAGGCGGGTCTTTTGGCTGGCACGCGGCCAACAAAACCAGTAGAAATATACTTACAAGATGTCTATAAGAACGCTGCATACTATTTGAGCTTTTTGAACTTATAGATCAAACCGAGGGACAGCTGTCTAAAACGGGACCCATCCCGACCAAATGCTTGGCTAAAAAGATTGAACTCATAGGCCAGCGGGCCTGGGCGAGGGTCAAAGCGAAAGGCAAGAGAAAATCCGACGGTGGGGTACACCTCATTTAGGTTGGTTATTTCTGAGCCATTGGAGATTGATTCAGGGATGCTCATACCTCTTAGGTAACGCAAAGCAACATTTCCAGCGGTAACGATGGAGAATCCGCCCCATTTGAACAGGTCGTAATGCAGCCCGGTCTGTAGGGCCGTGGAGCGTAAGGAAACCTGGACACGCCGTCTGTAATTGGGAAGCGTAAACTCACTTCCAATCATATCTTCCATTGCTAAGGAGGCGCTTAGGCGGAGTCGCCGTTTTTGGTCCAGGCTCTTTTGCCAGGCCAGACGCCAGGAAAAGCCAGCGGGGCCAGTAAAAGGGATGCTGTCTCCCTCAACTCCTGCAAGGCCAATGCTTAGTTTCAAAGCATGGCCACTATATACCTTTTCGGAAGGAGTGCTCGTTTTTTCAGGGGTGTAATTTTTGGGTATTTCCCCCTGACGGGCGAGCGGCGACGCAGAAACTTGGGCGGGGAGCCAGGAAACTGGCAACAGGAAGGCAGCAATGAGAATGGATTTTAGCATAAGAGCGGTTTTTAGGGTTTATGTACAGCAGATGGGAACAGCCACTTTTCTACTCATAATGCCATTTTTCCGGTATTTCGAAGGCCATTACGTCCCAGCCATCGGTGAGGTAGAGCTGGTTGTACTTTTCGCTGATGCCCAGGCCGCCGCCAAAACCCCGGCCGCCGTTATAGGAAGCCATCCGGGTGAGCACCTTTCCGTCGCCGGCCCGTACGGCGGTGAGCTTGCCCTGGTAGCCGGTGAAGTAGAGCACGCCTTTGTAGTAGTGCATGTAGGACTGCATACCCCCGCTGGGATCTTCCCGGTCCCAGATCAGCTCGCCGTTGGTTTTATTGAAGGCAAAAAGCGAGTTGTCATCCCCCATGATGTACACCCGCTCGCCTTCTACCAGCAGGTTGGGGAAGGTAAAGTGGTGGAAGCCATCGCCCGTAAAATTGTGTTGCCAGACTTGCTTTCGGTTGATCAGGTCGTAGCACTGGAGGGTGCGGTGGGTTTGCAGGTAGGCGTAGTGGCCGTCGATGACGGGGTACTGCTTATTGGCGCGGCGGTGGGGGGCAATATCGCGGGCCCGGTAGTAGATGCTATCGGCGTCCATATTGTACACGTAAAAGTCCCAAAATTCCTGGTTGTTGCTCCAGTCGATACCCCCTACCTTAAAGACCGCCATTTCATCGCCCCAGGGCGCCTGCCAGATGGCGGAGGCGTCGATGGCGTGGTTTAAGCCGCCCATGGTATCGGCGCGGAGCTCGATGATCTTTTCGGGGTTAAAGGATAGCACCGGCGTACGCCAGAGGCCCGTTCGTTGATTGGATTGACTCCAATGAACATCTGTACTGTAATAGACATACCCGTCCGTGATCTGGGAGTAATACCGTTTATCAATATTCTCCTTTTGCCAGAGGGTTTGGCCGGTGTTGAGGTTGATGATGGACATGTCTCCACTTTCGTCCATTAGCCAGTAATCCTGGTAGACAAACTGATTCATGTAATCGTTGGGGGTGGCGGCATTGTCCCAGTCGTTCCAATTCCATAAAACCTGTCCATCGGTAGCGTCATAACAGCGCAAGAGTATGTCCTTTATGTTCAGGTTATCGGTTACATGAAATACGACCTTATCTTCATGAACCAAGGGTTGCATGCTATTTCCTCGTGGCGTAGAATCGGGATCAAACCTATTGCGCCATACCAGCTTCATGGTGAGGTTTTCAAATTTGGCGCTGTCGTTATTGCCGCCCCCTCCGCCAGGAGGCGGAGGCGGGGGTGCGGGGGGTTCTCTGTCACAAGCGGAACTGCTAATGAGAAGGGCCAAAAGTAATCTTAAAGTATGCATAGGGCTCAATTTTATTGTCGTTTAATTTGAAAAAACCGGCCATAATCCCCGTCGTAAAGTCCATCTAACTTTTTCCTCAAGTTTTTATCATTGCGCATCTGCATGTGATTGGAGCCAAAGCCGGTATTTTTATCTCTTAAGATATAGCGAGATTCGTCGTTAAACATCACCGTTTTTCCCGGTAAAGCTCTCGCGCTTTCGGCGGTTACCACGCCGTCGTTGGGGAGACGGTAGGTGGTGTGGACATATCTGGGTTGGGCTTGGCAGTTGGTCATACTGAAATCCGGGTCAGCTCTGCAATGGGGGATTTTGTTTATCGGTTATAATACCGTGTTGTTAGGAACTCCAGCCACCTCACCCATTCATAGTCACGGGTAAAGGCTGCTGTTATTTTACAAACATCCTGGCTTTTTTTGACTTTATGTATGTGAATATCGCATAGATTCCCACTTTTTTTTGCGGAATCTGCATAGATTGCGCTCCAGGTATGCAGAATGCGCATAGATTACTTCGGAACTATGCAATATTCACATAGATCAGCTCCGATCTATGCAGAAAACGCATAGATGGACGATCCCCTATGCAGAAATCACATACCGATAGCGGATGACCGCTTATCTTTGCGTTTAAACCCTTTTGCTTATGTCGTTTCAATCTGCGCTATTTCAGGTACTACAGGAAAAACTGCCCGCCCATAGCTCGCTGGCCAAATGGCTCGCGGAGCAGTTGGATATTGATTACAGCGCCGCTGATCGCAAAATAAGCGGCAAAAGCCACCTCAAGCCGGATGAAATGGCCCAGCTCTTCCAGCTATGCCCGGAACTGGTCACGGCCCTGCCCCAGCCGGCTACGGGCCAGCACCTGGTGGTGCGGCACAGCAGTTTTCGCGATTATACCGGCCTGGAGCGCTACCTTACCGGCGTAAGAGATCAGCTCCAGCAAGCGCTGGAAGAGGACATGCGGCTGGATTACTTTGCCCGCGACCTGCCTTTCTTCTTCTTTCTGGCCCAGCCGGAACTGGCCGCCTATAAATTTGCCATGTGGACCCAGCAATTAAAAGAGGGCGTGGTGCCGCCTCTTTCTCCCGAAATAGGGAATTTATGCGAGGCCATATTCGCCCTCTACGGGGCATTACCTTCGAAGGAGATCTGGTACTCGGGCGCGCTCGATAGCCAGCTCGACCAGCTGCAATGGCACTACGAGGTAAACGTACTGGATGCCGGGCAGTACCAGCAGCTGCTCGAAGCTTACCTGGGCACTCTACGGCACTTTAAAAATGCCGGAAAAAAGGGCCACAAGGAGCAGGGCGGAACCTATGAACTCTATGGTTCGGGTTTTTGCACCCTCAACAATGGCGGGATATTTAAAAACGCCGAGAAAAGCCGCTTGCTTCAAGCGGTGATGAGCGTATTCTTTATCCAGACCGAACAAAGCGAAATGGTAGAAGTGTTTGAACACGAATACGAAGCGCACCTCCAGCGCGCCCTCAATCTGCACAACCGGAAGTGGGCTCAGCGTTTTTTTAGTAAGCAGGAAAAAAGGATCAAGGCCACCATAGCCGATTTAAAAAAGGCTTAATAAGGGGGCCCGCTTCTTTAATTGCCTTGCGTTTTATGGGGGCTTCCGCCAAATGTGTTTCTCCCCGCCTCGGCTTTACGGTTATTTTTCGTTTTAACGGCAACAGGGGCTGGCCTTGCCTCCCGCCAGTAAGGCTGGTCTTTTCCAAAAGGCGCGGTAAGGTCTGTTCCGGTGGGCTTTGCTCTCAAATGGTGGCGCGAAAGAGGGAATAGGGAGGCTTACCGCCGCATGAAAGGGCTGCCGGGAAAACGGCTGCCTGGAAGGCAAACGGCTGCGGGTAGCGGCCGCTCGCACATTTGGCCGGCAGGCCGCCCATAAATGCGGTGAAACGGAGCCGCATGCCTAACTTTGCGGGAAAGAAATGGAAATATGGATCATTATCAAGCGCCCGATTACTACGGGGTGGATGAATTGCTGACGGAAGAACACAAGCTGGTGCGCGGCGCTACGCGCGACTGGGTGAAGAAGGAGGTGAGCCCCATCATAGAGGATTATGCCCAGCGGGCGGAATTTCCCAAACAACTGATCCAGGGCCTGGCGGAGGTGGGGGCCTTTGGGCCTTACATACCGGAAGAATACGGTGGGGCAGGCCTGGACCAGATATCCTACGGCCTCATGATGCAGGAAATAGAACGGGGCGGCTCGGGCATTCGCTCCACCTGCTCGGTGCAGAGCAGCCTGGTGATGTTTCCCATCTATGCCTACGGCACGGAGGAGCAGCGCAAGAAGTTTTTGCCCAGGCTGGCCAGTGGGGATATGCTGGGCTGCTTTGGGCTTACCGAACCCAATCACGGCTCTAATCCCGGAGGTATGGAGACCCACTACGTGGATAAGGGCGATCACTACCTGCTGAACGGTGCGAAGTTGTGGATCAGCAATTCGCCCTACGCGGATGTGGCGGTGGTATGGGCCAAAAACGAAGAAGGCCGCGTACACGGCCTCCTGGTGGAACGCGGCATGGAAGGCTTTAGCACGCCGGAAACGCACAATAAGTGGAGCCTGCGGGCCAGTGCTACGGGGGAGCTGGTATTTTCCGATGTGAAAGTGCCCAAGGAAAACCTTCTGCCCGGGAAGAGTGGGCTGGGGGCGCCGCTGAGCTGCCTGGACAGTGCCCGCTACGGCATCGCCTGGGGGGCGCTGGGGGCGGCCATGGATTGCTACGATACGGCGCTGCGCTATGCGCAAGAGCGGAAGCAGTTTGGCAAACCCATCGCGGGTTTTCAGCTACAGCAAAAGAAGCTGGCCGAGATGATCACCGAGATCACCAAAGGACAGCTTCTGGTATGGCGGCTCGGGACGCTGAAAAACGAGGGCCGCGCCACCGGGGCCCAGATAAGCATGGCCAAGCGCAACAGCGTGGAAATAGCCCTAAAAATAGCCCGCGACGCCCGGCAGGTGCTGGGCGGCATGGGCATAACGGGCGATTATCCCATTATGCGGCACATGATGAACCTCGAATCGGTAGTAACCTACGAGGGCACACACGATATTCACCTGCTCATCACCGGCATGGACATCACCGGCGAAAATGCTTTTAAATGAGTTTAGACAAACGCTTAAAGGAAGTCATCAAAGAAGTACCGGATTTTCCCAAACCGGGCATTTCTTTTAAAGACCTAACGCCTTTGCTACTGGAGCCGGCGCTGCGCCAGGAGGTGGTAGAAGCCCTGGCGGAACGGGCCCAGGCCTGGCAACCCGAAGTGGTGGCGGCGGTAGATGCGCGGGGTTTTTTGCTGGCCCTGCCGCTGGCCGATGCGCTGGGCCTCCCTTTTGTGCCCATCCGAAAAGCCGGCAAGCTGCCGCGCCCCACTTTAGAGCAGCAATATGAACTGGAATACGGCGCGGCCCGGCTGGCCCTGCACCGGGAAGACATCCGGCCGGGGCAGCGGATACTGCTGCACGACGACTTGCTGGCTACGGGCGGTACGGCAGCCGCCGCGGCAGAGCTGGTACGACAGACGGGGGCCAAACCCATCGGGATGCTGTTTCTGATGGAGTTGGATTTTTTAAGCGGACGAAAACGCATGGGCGATACGCCGGTGGAAAGCCTCCTGCATTACCAGGCGTAAAATCAAAATGCCCCGGTAAGATTGCTTCCCTGGCGCCGTTCTTAGAGGTTTAATCGCCCCTACGATACTCCTCGGAAATTAAGGGTTTGAGGGGCTTCCATTTTCCGGTGGCTTTTTTAAGAGTTCAATGCGGTTTGACGGGGTGGGCTGTCCCGCTTTGGGTACCCCACGATCAGGAAAGGCTAATGAACCCGCAAATTGGGACCAGCCCAAAGGAGGAAGAAGAGCGAAAAAGGGGGGGCAGCTTGGCAGGATTCCACCAAACTGGAGACCGGTTAGAGACCAGCGCCAAAAAAAAAACGGAAGAACAGCGGAGCAAAAAATCTCCCGTGTGTCGCTACTTAAAGAAGGGAAATGCCCGCGTTAGGAACTGGCATGAAATTTCTCTTTACCGGTTAAGAGATGCCAGAAAAGGATAAAATCGCTGGCCAGGCTGTAGAGGGGGTATTGAAAGGTAGCCGGCTTATTTTGCTCAAAAAAATAATGGCCCACCCAGGCGAAGCCGTAGCCGAGGACCGGGATGATGGCCAAGAACAACCAGTGAAAGGTGAACCAGAATAAAACAAAGGACAAGATCACCAGTCCGGTGCCTACAAAATGCAGGCGCCGGCAAGCGGGGTCTCGGTGTTCACTCAAGTAGTAGGGATAAAAGGCTTTGAGGCTCTGGTACCGCCGTTCTTGGTGGTTGTCCATGGGAATTCGTTTAAGAGAAAAACCAGGTTCGAACTCCTAAAATTAAAACATTTACTTAAAATGGGGCGGCTCTTCAGTGAACCGCGGCGAAACAAATTGCGAGCAGGTGGAAATAAAAATGCCTGAAATTTTGAAAATTTGACAATCAGGAGTGAAGATCGCTAAAACTTTTTCGTTATTTGAAAATCATTTGGTAATCAAAAGAATTCAGGCCTTATGCAGCCCACTTACTTTCAGGAGAAGCTCTTTGCGGCCATAACCGAACGCTGTGATGAGGCGAGTCAGTTATCTCACCGCATAGCTGATGAGCTCAATATTAGCCGCGGAGCTGCTTATCGAAGGATACGCGGCGAGACCCACCTTAGCCTCGATGAGGCCATGCGCCTGGCCGATGTTTTTGGCCTGGCCCTTCACGAACTTTCCGACGGCCAAGGCCAAACGGCTGTTTTCAATAAAGGGCCGTTCATTCAGTCGCTGGCGGAGTACCAACGCTACCTGGAAAACAGCCTTCAGCAGCTGGAACTTATTGCTCAGGTACCGGGACATCAGTTAATTTATCAGGCCAAGGATATCCCCATTTACTATCAATTCGGTTTTCCCAAAATGGGCGCTTTCAAAATTTTTGTGTGGCTTTATTCGGTATACGGCATCCGGGAAGTGGAAGGGGCGCCCCTCACCCTGGATAATATACCAGCGCCGATGCTGGAGCTGGCCCGCCGTCAGGGGCGGGTTTTTGCTCAGATCAACTCGGTGGAAATTTGGAATGATACTACCGTCTTAAGCATGATTAAGCAGCTGGAATACTTCTTTGAAGCGGGCCTTTTACCCGGCAAGGAGACGGCCCTTGCCATCCTGGATGAATTTGAAGAAATGATGCGGCTTATCTGGCGGCAGGTAGAGGAAGGCTATAAAGGCCAGCCGCATCAGGCGGAGTCTTTTACCCAGGCCACCTACCGGATGTATTACCATGAGATCCTGATCATGGACAACCACATCCTGGCCAGTCTACCACCGGACAAACAGTTTTACTTCATTCCCTACGCGGGCGTTAATTACCTCACCACTACGGATGCCACCCTTACCCACGACATGCAAGGCTACCTGGACCAGCAGTGCCAGAAGTCTTCCTTAATCAATGAGGTGTCCGAGAAGGAACGGAATCGCTTCTTCGGGACCATCCGCCAGCGGCTGGAACGGCTACGCCACAGTTTTCAGCACAGCGATCCGCTTGGCTAAAGGAAGGCGCCCGTAAGTCATGGCCTGGGCTTCCGGTCTCGCCAAAAAAACCGACGGCTTAAAAAGTAAGCGAAGGTTTTGCCCCACCGGATAAAAGGCAGTAAAGCAAAAAGACCGGCCCCCAAAGCCCGGTAAGGCCCCTTGTTCGGAGGGTGCCAGGCCAGGTGATTTTTGCTGCGCTAGCCAGAGGATACTCCTTACCAGGGGCGAGGAAATGTGCTCCTGCTCCGCCTTCTTTCCCAAGCACACGGAAATAAAGCTCCCTTAGGTAATGTACAGCGCCATAGCCACAATGGCCAGAATGAGCATTACTACTGCAGCACGTTGAACGAGGTCAAGCTGATTCTTGTCTACTTTCATAATTACCCTGATGATTGATTCCTTTTTCGAAAATAGAAAATTTTGGAAAAAGCAAATCCCTGACCTCCTTACCTGTCTATTCCTTCTTGTTAAAGGAAAAGCAGACAAAAAGGAAGCATCCGAGAAAATTAAAGCGGAAAGCGTGCCTTATAAATATTGGGTGAGGTAGAGCGCCGTACCCAGAATGGCCGCAATGATTAAAATCACCAAGCCCCGCTGAATATAATCCTTCTTGGTAAGCTCCGTAGGTGCTTCTTTATCCGCGGGCGGCTTTTTAACTTTTCTTGTACCCTTTTTGGTTTTCATCATACCTGTAAATAGTTCCCTGGGAGGCCAATATACAAAGATATTCCTGCTTCTTCCCGGTATTTTGCCGGCGCGCGATAGGCTATAGGCGCCATATTACGGGCCATCTGAGCCAGGGGCCCTGGTATCGCACCCGGGGGCTTCCGTTTCGGCAGAGGGGCCTTTTGATCTCCTCTGGTTTGGACCAAAAATGCGCGTAGACAGGCCGGCGGGAGCCTTAAAGACATAGCCGAAAAACAGCCTTTATGCGGCGCGGGCCAAGGAGAGCCCTGGCGAAAGAATTTGGTGCTAAGGCAAACTAGCTCAAGGGATTGAGCACTACGCTAAATATTGTGATCCCGTTGGGATCGCGGCCGTAATGAAGCTTATCGATGGCCTCGGGAATGTCCTTGGCCCGGAAGTAACTGGTATGCAGCTCGTTTTCGCCTTTGAGAGACCATTGGATGGTGTAGGAGTTCTTCTTATCGCGGTGTTCTTTTACGTATTCGAGCATTTGACTGAGGGCATCGATCTTATCGTAGCCCTCTGTGGAGTGAAAAAGAAACGACTGATTGTGCCGGGGATTTACCGTAATGACGTCCAGCCGCGTGCCTTGCCCCCCTGCCTTTTCGTGGTAATCAAAGATCATCTGGGTACTGCCCAGGCTGAGGTAATTTTCTATTTCGCGCTGAATTTTAGCAATTTCCAGATTTTGACGATCGGCCGACATGCTTATGTTTTTAGGCCTGCAAAGGTAGCTATTAATTTGGGCTTCGCCGGCGGAAGAACACCCGCAAACCGTCCATATCCAGCGCCAGGTAAGGCGCCTTAAGGTAGCGGATTTGCCAGCGCTGGGCTTTCTGATAGCGTTGAGAGGGGGGCAAGATGAGGGTACGTTCCTGCCGCTTATAGGGTACCGCAAATTGTTGATACCCTGCACCATCCCGCTCCACCAGTCTTACCTGCAGGGTGTCTTTCCCAAATTGGTACTGATCGCCTACTGCTTCTCGCAGCAGGGTATCGGCCGGGTGCTGGCTGCTGTCAATGGCCAGGTAGGCCAGGGCTTCCCAGGTACCTTTCTCCAGCGCCTTCTCCTCCAGCGGCAGTTCTGTCACGGGCCGCGTAAGGATCTGGCGGACTTGCCGGCGGGCCTCTTCCTGCGACTGCCCCCACAGAGAGGCACCGGCCAGCACCAGGAGCATTAGCAGGGCTTTAGCGGTTTTTGGGAGGGGCCTACCGGCCAAATGTGTCATACGCTGCCGCATCTTTTTACCTTTATTCGGCTTCGGGATTGCGGGGAATGTCCTCCGGGCGACACTGGTCCTCGTAGGACTGGGCCAGTTGCTCGAGTTCGTCATACCACTTTTGGCCGTAGGCCCGGATAAGCGCCTCGCGAGCAAAGCGATAGACGGGAATCTTAAGCGAAGCACCGAGGGAGCAGGCGGGATCGCAGATGGGCCACTCGTGGTAGTTTAGGGCGTGGTAGTCCGGGTATTTGGTGATACGGATGGGGTAGAGATGGCAGGAAAGGGGCTTGCGAAAGGCAGTGGCACCTGCCTGCCAGGCTTTTTCGATGCCGCAGAGGGCGGTGCCATTTTCAAACACGGCGTAGGCACACTCGGCGCCTTCCACGAGCGGCGTCACCGGTTCATCGTCCAGCGGATCTACCTGGGAGGTGCCTTGCGCCTCAATGGCAGCCCGGCCTTCGGGCCGGAGGTAGGGGGCTACGGCGGGGTATATTTCGCGGAGGGTATCTACCTCTTCCTTTTCCAGGGGGGCGCCCTCATCGCCTTCTACGCAGCAGGCGCCCTGGCATTGGCTCAGGTCGCAGGCAAACTGCTTTTCGAGCAGGTCTTCCGAGAGGAGGGTGGGGTCCAGTACTATCATGCCACAAAGGTAGGGGAATGTCGGCGGGAAGATGGGACAGGGCCGCACGGTAGAATAGAAGGCCGGTGGGTTTTTTAGCCTTACTTAGTCTTGTCTTCCACCATATGCAAATCTCGCTGGGGGAAGGGGATGCTCACGCCTTCCTGGTCAAAGGCCTTTTTGACTTTTTCGGGGAAGTTATTGTAAATGCCCCAGAAGTCATCATTACTGGCCCAGGCCCGCAGCCTTAGGTTAACGCTGCTATCGGCCAGGGCTTCCACGAAGACCTCAGGGGCCGGGTCGCGGTGGATGCTTTCTTCGGCTTCGGCCAGGTCGGCGAGGATGCTTTTGGCCTGGTCGATGTCATCGCCGTAGCCAATTCCGAAGGTGAGGTCCATCCGACGATTGGGGTGGTAGCTGTAGTTTTTCACCGCATTATTGCTCAGCTGGGCGTTGGGGATGGATATTTCCTGGCCCGCCGGGGTGGTGAGGTAGGTATAGAATACCTGGATTTCGCGTACAGTGCCGCTGTGGCCGGCGCCCTCGATGAAATCTCCCACCTTAAAAGGCTTGAGGATGAGGATGAGTACCCCGCCGGCAAAATTGGCCAAACTGCCCTGCAAGGCCAGGCCCACGGCCAAACCGGCCGCACCGAGTACGGCGATGAAGGAGGTCATGGCGATGCCCAGCATGCTGGCGATAGAGATGATCAGCAGCACCTTAAGCACGGCGCCCACTATGCTGGTCAGGAAAGGAATAAGGCTGGCATCGACCTCCCGTTTCTGGAGGGTTTTGCGGAATATTTTAAGCAGGCGCTTGATGATCCACAGGCCCACGATAAGCACCACTAAGGCGCTTAGTACTTTCAGGCCGTAGGTTAAGATCAGGTCAATGATTGGTTGGAGATATTGGTCTAAATTTTCCATCGGTTGGAGAGCGGGTTGGTTAATGAGGGCGTAAAAATAGGGAAGTTTTTTTGATATTACTTTTTCCTTTCAATGACATAATGGGAAAGCTGCTCTAAGGATTGACGGGCGGGGTTGTCGGGCCAGCGGTGGAGTTTTTCCAGCGCTTGTTGGTGGAGTTCCCGCATCTTAGCTTCTGCGTATTCCAGGCCGCCGGAGGCTCTAACCATTTGCATTACTTTTTCCACTTTGCGGCGCTGGTGATTGTGTCGTTTCACCACCCGGATGATAAATTTTTTATCAGCAGGCGAGACGTTTTGCAGGGCATAAATGAGGGGCAGGGTCATCTTTTGCTCCTTGATATCGATGCCGGTGGGCTTGCCGGTGCGGTTTTCCTGCTGGTAGTCGAAGAGGTCGTCTTTTATTTGGAAGGCGGTGCCCAGGAGCAGACCAAAGGCGCGCATATCTGCCACCGTTTTCTCGGAGGC
>CAJXMS010000048.1 GCA_913056475.1 uncultured Bacteroidota bacterium | reverse complement strand
TAGACCAAAAGCTCAAAGATTATCGCAAAAAGGCCGATATGCCTGGCTTTCGTAAGGGCAAAGTACCTCTGTCTCTCATCAAAAAGCAATACGGCAAAAGCCTCACCATAGAAGAGGTTAATAAGTTGATCCAGAGCAGTGTCATGGATCACATCCAAAAAGAAGAGCTCAACATACTGGGAAGCCCCCTGCCGGTAGAGCAAACCGATATTGACTGGGATGAGCAGAAAGCCTTTAGCTTCGACTTTGAACTGGGCCTGGCACCAGACTTTGAACTGAAGGTGAATGGCCGCATTAAAGTTCCTTATTATAAAATCAAGGCCCAAGATGATCAGGTGGAGCACATGGTGCAGCAGTATGCCCGCCAGTATGGGCAAATGAGTACGCCCGAAGCGGTGGAAAAAAACTGCCTCCTAAGAGGGCCCTTTACAGAGGTGACCACTGATGATCAGCCGGTAGAAGAAGGCATCAAAACCTCGGCAACCTTTGACCTGAACAGCATCGACCACAGCAAAACCGAAAAAGAACTGTTGGGCAAAAAAGTGGGGGATACGGTGATACTCGACGCCCAAAAGGCCTTCAAAAAAGATTTTTCCCTTAGCAACCTCCTCGGAGTGAGCGAAGAAGAGCTAGATAACGCTACCCAGCGTTTCTCTTTCCAGATAGAAGAAATAAGTAAGGTAGAGCCCGCCGAGCTCAATCAAGAGCTGTTTGACAAAGTGTTTGGCGAAGGAACGGTGGACTCCGAGGAGGCTTTCCGCCAGCGGGTAAAGGAGGATATGGAGCGCAATTATATCCAGCACAGTGATCAGCAGTTTTATGCAGACGTGAAGGATAAATTACTGGAGAAAATGCCCTTTGAACTGCCGGAAGGCTTCCTGAAAAAATGGCTGGTACAGGAGCAAAAAGACATTACCGAGGACAACATCGAGGAAAAGTTTCCCGAGATGAAGGACGAGCTGCGCTGGCAGCTTATTGAAAGCCGCATCGTAAAAGAACACGAAATCGAAGTTTCCGAGGAAGACCTCAAGGAACAGGCTACCCAGATGGTCATGCAGCAAATGGCCCAGTTTGGCCAGGCACCGGAAAAAGAAATGGCCGCTGGCATAGCTGAAAACCTCCTTCAAAACAAGGAACAACGGGAGCAAATGAGCGACCAGGCCTACGCCAAGAAGCTACTGGCCTTTTACAAAGAACAGCTTAAAGTAGAAGAAAAAGAAGTAAGCTACGACCAGTTTATAAAAAAGGTAACCAAAAAATAGAGGCGCTTAAGCCCTTTCCCTTAAACCGGTAATGCCAAGGCTTGGTAGCCGTAATCAGCATGCTACCGAGGCTTAAATCCCTAAACGCCCACTGACCTAGGAAGACCTTCCGGCAAAAAATGACCTTGGCCGGGAACTTGTATCCAGGCTGGTCGTTAATAATCCCTAAATTTGCCCCAAGAATGAACTACCGAAAAGATTTTGAGAATTACGCTGTTAAAGAGCACGGTCTGAACAGCATGCACGTTGGCAACTACCTGGATGCCTCGCTGACGCCCTATATCATTGAAGAGCGGCAGCTCAATGTAGCCCAAATGGATGTCTTTTCCCGCTTGATGATGGATCGCATTATCTTTTTGGGAACCGGCATTAATGATCAAGTGGCCAACATCGTGCAGGCCCAGCTACTTTTCCTAGAATCATCCGATAGCAGTAAAGATATACAGATATACCTCAACAGTCCCGGTGGCTCGGTATACGCCGGCCTGGGTATTTATGACACCATGCAGCTGGTAGCTCCGGATGTGGCCACCATTTGTACCGGCATGGCGGCTTCCATGGGGGCCGTGCTTTTATGCGCCGGTGCGGACGGCAAGCGCTCCGCGCTTAAGCACAGCCGCGTGATGATCCACCAGCCCATGGGGGGCTCGCAAGGACAAGCCAGCGACATGGAAATAGCGGTAAAAGAAGTTCTCAAAATGAAAGAAGAACTCTACCGCATTATAGCCAACCACAGCGGCCAAAGCCTCGAAAAAGTAGAACAAGACAGCGATCGCGACTACTGGATGAGCGCCACCGAAGCCCAAGAGTATGGCATGATTGATGAGGTACTCACCACCCAAAGAAGTAAAGCTTAAGCTTTAAAATACCCCCCGGGGCGGGGTCCGCCCCCCACACCACCACCCCGCCCCCAGCCCCGGCACACTCTGCCGGGGCTTTCTTATCTTTATCTCCTATTATCATTCCTTATGAGCCAAAAAAAAGAAGAACTAAGCTGCTCCTTTTGCGGCCGCGAAAAAAAAGACACCAACCTGCTCATTGCCGGCTTGAGTGGCCATATCTGTGATCACTGCATCCGCCAGGCTTATGGTATCGTGGCAGAGGAATTGGATAGCGACGAGAAAAAAGAGCTCTCCCAGTCGCTCCACCTCACCAAGCCCAAAGAGATTAATGAATTCCTGGGGGAATACGTCATAGGGCAAGAAGATGCCAAAAAAGTACTGTCCGTAGCGGTGTACAATCACTATAAAAGACTTACCAGCGCCGCCAAAAAGACGGATAATGTAGAAGTCGAAAAATCCAACATCGTACTGGTAGGGGAAACCGGAACCGGCAAAACCCTCATGGCCCGCACCATCGCCAAAATGCTTAACGTACCCTTTACCATCGTAGATGCCACCATCCTCACCGAAGCCGGCTACGTGGGAGAAGACGTGGAAAGCATTCTGAGCCGCCTCCTTCAGGCCGCCGATTACGACCAAAAGGCCGCCGAGCGAGGCATCATCTTCATCGATGAAATCGATAAAATCAGCCGCAAAGGGGATAACCCCTCCATTACCCGCGACGTAAGTGGCGAAGGCGTCCAGCAAGCCTTGCTTAAGCTCCTGGAAGGCAGTAAGGTAAACGTGCCCCCGCAGGGCGGTCGCAAGCACCCCGATCAAAAATTCGTAGAGATCGACACCCGCAACATCCTCTTCATCGCCGGAGGGGCCTTTGATGGTATTGAACGTCACATTGCCCGACGCCTAAATACCCAGGCCGTGGGCTTTCATAGCAGCAAAAACCGCAGTGGAGAAGGCGCCGAGGGGAATATGCTGCAGTACATTGCCCCTCAGGACCTCAAATCCTTTGGCCTTATCCCGGAGCTCATCGGCCGCATGCCCGTCGTTACCCACCTGGACCCTCTCGATGCGGAAACCCTCAAACGCATTCTTACCGAGCCCAAAAATGCTCTAATTAAACAGTATACCCACCTCTTAGAAATCGACAACATAGCGCTTGATTTCCAAGAAGAGGCGCTGCAGTACGTGGTCGAAAAAGCGGTAGAATATAAGCTGGGCGCGCGGGGCTTGCGTTCCATCTTAGAAGCCATCCTCACCGATGCCATGTATGAGCTCCCTGGGCACGGCGAAGAAAATTATTCGCTTACCGTAGACCGGAAGTACGCGGCTAAACGCCTGGATAAAACCGCCCTCAAAGCCCTGCGAGCCGCTTCCTAAAACCGCGCAGGCGCCCGGCCCGTACCCCCTCTATCCGGGATACTGCTCCAAAAACCATTCGGCTTTTTCCACCATCTCCCGGCTGCCGCAAAAAAATGGTACCCGCTGATGCAGTTCACCCGGCTTAATATCCATTATCCGCGTATGGCCGTCACTGGCCTTGCCCCCGGCTTGTTCTATCAAATAAGCCATCGGATTGCATTCGTAGAGAAGACGCAATTTTCCTTGCGGCGATTTGGTGCCCCGCGGATAAATATAAATCCCGCCCTTGAGCAAATTGCGGTGAAAATCCGCCACCAGGGAACCAATGTAGCGAGAGGTTAAGGGGCGCTGCGTGGCCGGATCTAATTCCTGGCACCACTTAATATACTTTTTTACCCCTTCGGGCATGTGGACATAATTGCCCTCATTGATGCTGTATATCCGGCCCTTATTGCTTACCGTCATCTGCGGATGCGAGAGGAAAAAAGAACCAATGCCCGGATCATAAGTAAAGCCATTTACCCCGTGGCCGGTCGTATACACCAGCATAGTGCTGGTGCCGTACACCAAATAGCCAGCCGCCACTTGCTTGTGTCCCGGCTGCAGGAAGTCCTCTCGTGTCACCTTCTCCCCCTGCTGGCTTATGCGCCGGTAAATACTAAATATAGTCCCCACCGAAACATTCACGTCGATATTAGAGCTCCCATCCAGCGGATCAATCAGTACCACATACTTGGCATCTTTGTGCAGCTCTTCATTGAATTCCACGTAATCGTCCATCTCTTCTGATGCGATTCCGCAGATCTCTCCCCGGTTATGCAGCGTACTGATAAACAGGTCGTTGGCCATCACATCCAGCTTTTGCTGCTGCTCGCCCTGAACATTTTCATCGCCGCTGGAACCCAGGATATTAGCTAATCCCGCCTTATTGATCTCCTGATTCACCATTTTTCCCGCCAGGCGAATGCTGCTAAGTAAAGCACTCAGCTCTCCTTTGGCATAGGGAAAATCTTTTTGGTTTTCGATAATGAATTCGCCCAGGGTTACGTGGCGCTTCTTGATGGTCACTTGATTCTGCATGGAAGGGTATTTGGGGCAAATATAGAACGCCCGGGCCGGGCAGCCTTGCTCTACTTCCGCCCCTTATTTTTTAAAGCCCTACGCAAGGCCTCCGGCCGCCTTGTACTCACCTCCAGCCGCTCCCCCGCCCGCGTTTCCAATACCATAAAATAGGCCCCACCCGCATTGAGCACCGTGGCACCATCGCGCCGCGTACGCCCTAATGCACGCCGCCCCTTACGCACCACCTGCGCTTTGCGCAGCGCCTTCCAGGCGTATTTTTTTTGGGCCAGGGGGCCAAATGTGATAGAGACCCCTTCCTGGTTTACGCCTATAAGCAAGCGCAGCCCCAAGAGCGTACCGCCCACGAGCAGCCACAATAAGAGCAACAAGGCATAAGACCAACCCGCCTCAGGAATACCGGGACTGGGCAGGCCCAGCAGGAAAGTGCGCAAACCACCAAAGATGCCGTAAAATAAAAAGGCGCTCCAGCCCAGCCAGATAAATGGAAAACCGATGCGCTGCTGCTCGTTGTACATGGGGCAAAAGTAAGGCCTAATATAGCCTACCGGCCCACCAACCGCCCGCCCATAAAAAAGCCCTGGCATCGAATGCCAAGGCTTTTTTGAATGGGGTGCGCACGAGAGGAGTCGAACCTCCACGCCCGAAGGCACTGCCACCTGAAGACAGCGTGTCTACCATTCCACCACGTGCGCTTAAAAGGGGCGGCAAATATACAGTTTTTGCCCCGCTTGGGCAACGGATTATCACCGAATTAAATCATATTCTTTGCGCCCCGCTTTCTCCCTGTTGGGGCACATTTGGCCGCCAGGCCCCAAAATAAAAAACCCGGCCTAAGACCAGGTTTTTAGCTTCTTTCGTGCGGGTGGGGAGACTTCCCGAGTCATGCTCGGGATTGACCCCTCGTCAGGCTCGGGACAGGCCCCTCGTCTCCCCATACCGCCCCAAAATAAAAAAACCCGGCGCGTAGCCAGGTTTTTACCTTCTTTCGTGCGGGTGGGGAGACTCGAACTCCCACGCCTCGCGGCACTAGATCCTAAATCTAGCGTGTCTACCAATTCCACCACACCCGCGAAAGGAGGCGCAAATATAAGATGTTCCGGCGGGTCGGCAACCCTCTTTTACGGCGGCCCTTTTTGGCTACTTTTGGGGTCCCGCTAGAAAGAGAAATTATGCCATCTTATACCCTACAAGATTTACCTACCAAAGAAGCCCACGCCCTGCTCCTGGGGGCCGTGGGGCCCCGCCCCATCGCGCTGGCCAGCACCATGGATAAGGAGGGCAATGCCAACTTGAGCCCCTTTAGCTACTTCAATGTCTTCAGCTCTAATCCTCCTATCCTGGTGTTCTCTCCCGCCCGCCGGGTGCGCAACAATACCACCAAAGACACCCTGCGCAATGCGGAAAGCCTACGCGAGGTGGTGATCAATGTGGTGAATTACAACATCGTACAACAAACCTCCCTGAGCTCTACCGAGTATCCGACGGGCGTAAATGAGTTTACCAAGGCGGGCCTCAGCCCGGTGGAAAGTGAAACGGTAAAACCCTTCCGGGTAAAAGAGTCGCCCGCTCAATTTGAATGCCGGGTGAACGATATCGTGGCCCTGGGCCCAGACGGCGGGGCGGGTAACCTGATTATTTGCGAGGTGACGCGCCTCCACCTGGACGAGGCCGTCCTGGACGAAAGCGGTAAAATAGATATGCACCAAATAGACCTCGTGGCCCGGATGGGCGGTGCTTACTACTGCCGGGCGCAAGGAGAAGCGCTCTTTGAAGTGGAAAAACCCCTGGCCACCCTCGGCATGGGAGTGGATGCCCTGCCCGCATCCATCCGTAATAGTCCGGTGCTGCGGGGCAACCACCTGGGGCAGCTGGGCAATGTAGAAGAACGGCCTGCGGACAACGCGGTGCGTACTTATGCCAAACAAGAAAATATTAGCAATTTAGCCTCTGACACGGAGGCGCTTCACCGGCGGGCGGCTTCTCTCCTGGACGAGGGAGACGTAGAAGGCGCCTGGAAAACGCTCCTCTGCGCAGAAATCAATTTATAAACCTTTAACCCCCTCAAAATTATGGATGTAACCGGTACCGTGAAGGTGGTACGTGAAGAAAAACAAATCACCAACACCTTCAAAAAGAAAGAAATCGTAGTCACCACCGAAGAACAATACCCGCAGCACTTGCTGATCGAGTTTATCCAAGACCGCACCGACCTGCTAAAAGATATCCGGGAGGGCGAAAGGGTGACGGTAAGTATAGACTTGCGGGGCCGGGAATGGCAATCGCCGCAGGGTGAGGTCAAGTACTTTTTAAGCCTCCACGGCTGGCGTATCAAAAAAGAAGGGGAAGCTGCTGGAACGGCTGCCTCTCAGGACAGGGCCCCCGCAGCCGGGAGCGCCACAACCACCCCCGCAGCAGGCCCCAACCTGGAGAGTGCGCCCGAGAATCCGCCCTTACCCGAAGATGACGACGACCTGCCCTTTTAGCGAAAGATGAGCGCGGGAAGTTCCCTTGAGCGCGCTTTTAAGCGGCTGCTGCCTTCGCCGCTGGCCATTGCCCTGGTATTAACCCTGGTCACCTTCCTGGGGGCGCTGGTATGGGGGCAAGTACCAGGCGAAGCGGCCCGGCTTACCTATCTGATCCAGGCCTGGCGGGAGGGGCTTTATACCCCGCCGCTACTGGTTTTCCTGGTGCAGATGATGCTCATTCTGGTACTGGGTCATACCCTGGCCCTGGCCCCACCCGTAAGAGCCGTCATTCAGCGGATTTTGCGGCTAACCCGGAACCCGGCTAGCGCTACCGCGCTCACCTGTTTCTTTACTTTGATCGTAGGGCTCTTTAACTGGGGCCTGGGATTGGTTTTTGGGGCCATCCTGGCCCGCCAGATGGCCGAGCACCTCAGCCAAGAAAACCGGTCCTTTAACTACGGACTGCTGGGCGCGGCCGGCTACAGTGGCATGCTGATCTGGCACGGAGGTTTTAGCGGTAGTGCCCCGGTGAAAGTAGCCGAACCCGGTCATCTCCTCAACCTGGTGCAGGGCCAGAGCCAGCGCATCAATGAAGCCGCCCTGCCCGAACAACTGCCCCTGGAGGCCACTCTCCTGAGCCCACTCAACCTCACCGTAGCCGGACTAGTACTACTCCTACTGCCTTTACTGGCTTATGGCCTGGCCCAGCGAGCGCCCCGCCGCAGCTACCTCAACCAAAACTGGGCCGGTAAGCTTCCTACCAAAGAGGCTCCTGAAGCAGAAGCACCCAAGGGAGCGGCGCGCCTGGATCATAGCTCCTGGGTGGGCTCCTTGCTGGGCCTGGCCTTCCTGGGCTGGTCGGCCGTAGAAGCGATTCAAAGCCCCGGCTTTTCCTTTCTCACCCCCAATTTTATCAACTTTACCCTCCTGGGGCTCGGCCTTTGTGTTCACCGATCGCTAAGCGCTTTTAGCGGCGCGGTGCGCCAGGCCATTGGGGGAGGCGCAGGTATTTTGATCCAATTTCCCCTCTACTTTGGCATCATGAACCTGATGAAAGAGGCCGGCCTGATCACCCAATTGAGTACCTTCTTCAGCGAGCAGGCGGGACCTACTACTTTTCCCTTGTTTACCTTCCTAAGTGCCGCCATCATCAACGTCTTTGTCCCCAGTGGTGGGGGCCAATGGGCGATTCAAGGCCCCGTGATCATCGAAACCACCCAAAACCTGGGCATAGACCTGGGGCACACCATCATGGCCATGGCTTATGGCGATGAACTCACCAATATGCTCCAGCCCTTCTGGGCCCTGCCCCTCCTGGGCATCACCGGCCTCAAGGCCCGCGAGATCATTCCCTACACCCTCGCCTTCATGCTGCTAGGAGGGCTTATTTTTGTGGGCTGTTTGCTTATTTTTTGACTACTTCCTGTGTACTGGCTCCCACCCCATAAACTTTGGTTTCCCCAGGGCAAAGATTTGCCCGCAGCGCAGGACATCGTAGCGGTGGGGGGCGACCTCTCGCCGGAGCGACTGCTTTATAACTACCGCCGGGGTGGTTTTCCCTGGTTTAACCCTGGGGAGCCGCTCTTATGGTGGCATCCCCGGCGCCGGATGGTGATCCAGCCCGAGGAAGTGCACGTGGGCAAAACCAGCCGTAACCTCCTCAATCGCAAGCAATTTAACTTTACAACGAACCAAGCCTTTGAGGAAGTGATCCGCCAGTGCCAGCAGGTACCCCGGCCCGGCCAGGATGGCACCTGGCTCAGCGATGAGCTGCGCAGCTCTTTTGTAGAACTGCACCGGCGGGGCCATGCCCGCAGTGTAGAATGCTGGCGGGAAGGAAAACTGGTTGGTGGACTCTACGGGATGGACCTGGGGACGGTATTTTGCGGCGAGTCGATGTTTTCCCTTGAAAGCAATGCCAGCAAGCTCAGCTTTATTTTCCTCTGCCGCCAGCTTGCCCAGGAAGGCTATCGCCTGATCGATTGCCAGGTCTACAATCCCTATCTGGCCCAGCTCGGCGCCTCCGAAATAGACCGCGAGACTTTTATCCGGTTTTTGCCGGTGTCTGGAGGAGCATAGTTCTCTTGATACTGTCGAGCTTAGAACGCTAAGATCTTTGACCGCTGCGCTGATAGAGCTTAGACAGGAATATTTTGCTTAAGAGAAGTTTGCGGCGGTTTCGCTAAGATAGCACGGGGGCTCACTGGTAGCGAAACGCGCAGAGCTTCGCCCCCGGAGAGACAGCCACAGAGCAATCCTTTTTCTCTCTAAAAGATGAGGCAGACCTTCCCGTATAATGCGCTACCCACCCCAAACCTTAGTCCCGGGAAGTAGGTTATCTCTTCATGAAAAATCTTTTCCTCTTCTTCAGCCTGGTTCTAGCCTGGCAGCTCAGCGGACAGGAAGCCCCTGCTCTAAAGGAATTCAATCAAGAAAGACAAGCCCTTACCCGCACCGGTATGCTGGTACTGGGAGGCTGGGCGATAAGCAACATGTCGGTCAGCGGCCTTTCCCTGGCTACCGGCTCCTTTGACCAGCGGCCGGCCGTGCGCTCCTTCCACCAGATGAACTTAGGCTGGAACGCGGTGAATCTGGCCATCGCCAGTTTTGGCTATTTCGGTTCCCAAACCGATCCCAGCAGCCTATCCCTGGCCGAGAGCCTTCAGGCGCAAGAGAGCATTCAGCGCACCCTCCTTTTCAATGCCGGCCTGGACCTGGCTTACATGGCCGGGGGTGCCTACCTGCTGGAAAGAGCCAAGACCAGCCAAAAGCCAGCCCGCGACCGCGGCTTTGGACGGGCGGTGATCTTAAATGGTGCTTTTCTTTTCGTTTTTGATGCCATCCTCTTCTGGCTGCACCACCGGCGCAGCGATAGCCTCTACGAATGGCTTCCCCAAATCCAGGCGGGCGCGCAGCAAGTCGGTTTGGTCTGGCGGTGGTGACCCTTACCACCGCAAGGAAAGGTATCGCTAAGCCCCCGCTGCCTCCTTACCGCTTCTTACGTCCAGCACGTCGCGCAGGGCGTTGCCCAGGGTCATAAAGGCCAGCACCAACAGCATGATGGCCAGGCCGGGAATAAGGGCCAGATAAGCTTTATCCATGATGATGTAGGCATAGTGATCTTTAATCATGCCACCCCAACTGGGCGTGGGCGGCTGCGCGCCAATGCCCAAAAAACTCAGCCCGCTTTCCACCAAAATAGCGGCGGCAAAATTGGCCGCCGAGATCACGATCAGCGGCGCCACCGCATTGGGCAGGATGTGCCGCCCCAAGATGCGCATATCGCCAAAGCCCAGCACCCGGGCCGCCTGCACGTATTCCTTTTCGCGGATGCTCAGCACCTGTCCGCGGATCACCCGCGCCACTTCTACCCACATGGTAAACCCGATGGCCACAAAGACCTGCCAAAAACCCTTGCCCAGGGCCAGCGTAAGGGCGATGACCAGCAGCAAACCGGGAATGGACCACACCACGTTGATCAGCCATAAGATCAGCTTGTCTATCCAACCGCCGTAATAGGCCGCCATGGCCCCCAGCGGAATACCGATAAGCAGGGAGATAAAAACCGCCACCAGCCCCACCGCCAGCGATACCCGGGCCCCCAGCACCAGGCGGCTCAGCAAGTCGCGCCCGAAACGATCCGTGCCCAGCCAAAAAGTACGATTCCATACCGCCCCGCCCTCCGCTTTGAGCAGCAGGGAGTCCCGCGGCATTACCTGCCAGGCCCCTTTCTCACGGGGGTAGCGCCGGTACAGCAGCGTATCCCCTTCTTGCTTCACGGCGCTCACCGCCACTTCTCGATACCCGCGGGAGGCTCCCATAAGCCAGGCCGGCCCCTTCGCTGCCTCCCTTTCTTCCCGGGGCAAGCGCAGGGTGTTCACCTTCATACCGGGAGCCTTATTAGCCAGCGCCAGATTCATCTGGTTGGCCTGCGGCGTAGCATCGGGGATCCAGGTGTAGGCCGTAAGCGCCGCCAGGGCCACAAAGACGATCACCACCAGGCTGGGCCCACCCAAGGGATGTTTGATCAGGTAGAAAACATGGTTATTCCTCACATTAGATATCCCTAAGACTCCAACCGATTTCAATTACTCACGATATTCAAAGATAGGGCAAATTAATTAATCCACTCCAAATGGAGTTGCAATAGTTTGAATTTCAATACCTTTACGTATTATTCAGTTAAGGTTTGGCTGAGTAATAAAACTTTCATATATTTACATATATCAAAGCTATAAGTTATGAAAATCCAATTATGCATGTTAGCATTTTGCATGCTTCCACTTCTGAGTTTCAGCTTAGCTCAGGTCATATTTTGAGGAAAATGATCTCCATAAATTAATTAAACTGAGTAAGTTTCAGATATTAATTGTATTGTCATTTATTTTTCCTGGCGCGGATGCTCAAACCAATACTTGGGAAGTTGGCATTGGCTCTCAGGTAGAAGCAATCTATGGTCTCAAGGCGCCCGTCATACCCGCAGACCAGCTCTTTCCGGTCCACCCGGATGCGGCCCATTATGAGGATACCGTAAACCTGAATGGGGGGCTACCAATCTTCCGCTTAGACCTACGGAAAAGGTTTCAGCCTTGGCTATCGGCGGG